>NZ_WIVR01000008.1:0-151485 GCF_009600525.1 Pseudomonas sp. FSL R10-1350 | reverse complement strand
GGCCGCTGGTCTGTGGCGGGCGGGCGAACCAGGGTTTGACCGTGGCGCCGGGCGCAGCGGTGTCCGGCAAGCCGAGAAAGACCCCGCGCAGGATCTCCCACTTATGGCCGATACCCGGCGTGCGGCGCATTTTAAACCCGGCCTCATTCAGCGCGCGGCGCACCCAGCCGGTGCTGGTAAAGGTGCTGAGGGTTGACTCGGGGGCCGCCAAACGGGCCAATTGTGCGAACAGTTCCGGGGTCCACATGTCCGGGTTTTTCGCGGGCGCGAAGCCGTCGAGAAACCACGCGTCGACTTGTGCATCGAGCTGTGGCAGTTGCTCCAGCGCGTCGCCGATCAGCAGCGTGAGCGTGACCCGGCCATTGGCCAGGCTGAGGGTTTGAAACCCCGGATGAATGGCCCAATAGCTGGCCAGCAGTTGCTCGCTGTAGTGCGCCAGCTCCGACCAGAGGGCGAGGGCGCGTTGCAGATCAGCGCGGGTCAGCGGGTACTTTTCGGCACTGATGAAATGCAGCCGGGCCTCAGGGTGCGCCGTTTCGTCGAACAGTTGCCACGCACAGAGAAAGTTGAGGCCGGTACCGAAGCCGGTTTCACCAATCACAAAATGCGCGTTGGCAGGCAAGGCGCTGAAGCGCTCGCGCAAGGCATTCTGTTCAATAAAGACGTAACGGGTTTCTTCAAGGCCGGACTTGTCTGAAAAATACACGTCGTCAAACAGTCGCGAATGGGGGCGACCTTGGTCATCCCAGTCGAGCTGGGCATTGGGCATTTCAATGGTCATGTGAGGCTCTGCATCGGCAAGGCGGCCATTCTAGCCGATCGGCCAAAGCACAACGGATTGATGACAGTTTTATGCGTTTTGTTGTTACGCGCAGGCATCAATCGTCTAGGCTTGTGGCATCTTGCCAGGGAGCTTTCCATGTTCGAATCTGCAGAAATCGGTCATTGCGTCGACAAAGAAACCTACGACAGAGAAGTTCCTGCCCTACGCGAGGCTTTGCTTGAGGCGCAGTACGACTTGCACCAGCAAAAGCGCGCAGCGGTGATTGTGCTGATCAACGGCATCGAGGGCGCCGGCAAGGGTGAAACAGTCAAGCTGCTCAGTGAATGGATGGACCCGCGGCTGATTGAGGTGCGTACGTTTGATCAGCAATCGGACGAAGAACTGGCGCGTCCGCCTGCGTGGCGTTACTGGCGTCATTTGCCGGCCAAGGGGCGCATGGGCGTGTTTTTCGGCAATTGGTACAGCCAGATGCTCCAGGCCCGGGTGCACGGGGTGATCAAGGACGCGGTGCTGGATCAAGCGATCACCGGGGCCGAGCGCCTGGAGCGCATGCTCTGTGACGAAGGCGCGGTCATTTTCAAATTCTGGTTTCACTTGTCCAAAAAACAAATGAAAGCACGGCTCAAGGCGTTGAAGGATGACCCGCTGCACAGCTGGCGAATCAGCCCGCTGGACTGGCAGCAATCCAAAACCTACGACAAGTTTGTGCGTTACGGCGAGCGTGTACTGCGTCGCACCAGCCGTGATTACGCGCCCTGGCACATCGTTGAGGGTGTAGACCCGCACTACCGCGGCCTGACCGTGGGCAAGATTTTACTCGAAGGGCTGCAAGCCGCGTTAAGCGCACCCAAGGCTCGCCCGCGCTCAATCAACGTGCCGTTGCTGCCTGAAAGCCGAGATGGGTTGAGCCTGCTCGACTGTCTGGACATGACCCAGGTACTGGAGAAGGATGACTATAAAGAGCAACTGGTCACCGAACAGGCACGGCTATCGGGCCTGATGCGTGACAAGCGCATGCGTCGTCATGCCTTGATTACGGTGTTCGAGGGCAACGATGCAGCGGGCAAGGGCGGTGCCATTCGCCGCGTTGCGGCGGCACTCGACCCGCGTCAATACAACATCGTGCCGATTGCTGCGCCGTCGCAGGACGAGCGCGCACAACCTTACCTCTGGCGCTTTTGGCGACAGATCCCGGGGCGCGGAAAATTCACCATCTTTGACCGCTCATGGTATGGGCGGGTGCTGGTAGAGCGGGTCGAGGATTTTTGCACCCAGGCCGACTGGATGCGCGCCTACGGCGAAATCAATGATTTCGAAGAACAACTGAAAAACTCGGGGGTGATCGTCGTCAAGTTCTGGTTGGCGATTGATAAAGACACGCAGTTGGAGCGTTTTCAGGAGCGGGAAACAATCCCGTTCAAGCGTTTTAAAATCACCGAGGAAGACTGGCGCAATCGAGAGAAATGGGACCTGTACCGCACCGCTGTGTGCGACATGGTTGACCGCACCAGCACGGAGATTTCGCCCTGGACACTGGTCGCGGCCAATGACAAACGCTGTGCACGGGTCAAAGTGTTGCGCACCATCAACGAAGCGCTGGAAGCCGCCTTTGCCAAAAGCGACAAACACGTCAAGAAGGGCAAGGCCATGATTCGTATCTGAGGAGGAGCGGCGCTACGCCTTAGTAATTGTAGGAGCGAGCTTGTCTCGCGATCTTTTAAAACATCAAAAGATCGCGAGGCAAGCTCGCTCCTACAGTTTTAATGCTTGCCGGGGCTGAGCATGTTTTCCGGACGTACCCACTCGTTGAATTCTTCGTCGGTCAGGTAACCCAACTCCAGCGCCGCTTCGCGCAAGGTCAACCCTTCGGCATAGGCTTTTTTGGCGATTTGCGCCGACTTGTCGTAGCCGATATGGGGGTTGAGTGCAGTCACCAGCATCAGGCCGCGCTCCAGGTGCTCGGCCATTTTGCCCGCGTCCGGCTCAAGCCCGGTCACGCAGTGTTCATTGAAGTTGCTGCAACCGTCGGCCAGCAGTTTGATCGACTGCAGCAAGTTATGAATGATCACCGGCTTGTACACGTTGAGCTGCAAATGCCCCTGGCTGGCGGCAAAGCCAATCGCCACGTCATTGCCCAGCGCCTGACAGGCGAGCATCGACAACGCTTCGCATTGGGTCGGGTTGACCTTGCCCGGCATGATCGAGCTGCCCGGTTCGTTAGCCGGCAGTTTGATTTCGGCCAGCCCTGCGCGTGGGCCGGAACCCAGCAGGCGGAAGTCATTGGCCAGTTTCATCAAGGTAACGGCCAGGGTTTTCAGGGCGCCCGACAAGGTGGTCAGCGGCTCATGCCCGGCCAGCGCGGCAAATTTATTGGGGGCGGTGACAAACGGCAGGCCCGACAGGGCGGCAAGTTCGGCGGCAATGGCTTCGGCAAAGCCGTGTGGCGCATTCAGCCCGGTGCCCACGGCGGTGCCGCCCTGAGCCAGTTCGCAAACGGCCGGCAGGGCTGAGCGAATGGCTTTGTCTGCGTAATCCAGTTGCGCGATGTAAGCCGACAGCTCTTGGCCGAACGTAATGGGGGTCGCGTCCATCATGTGGGTGCGACCGGTTTTAACCAGTTTCATGTGGCGCGCCGACAATTCGGCCAGCCCGCCGGACAACTCACTGATCGCCGGCAGCAGGTGCTCATGCACCGCCTTGGCCGCCGCAATGTGCATGGCCGTCGGGAAGCAGTCGTTGGAGCTTTGCGAGCGGTTGACGTGGTCGTTCGGATGTACTGGCGATTTGCCGCCACGGCCTTTGCCGGCCAGTTCGTTGGCGCGCCCGGCAATCACTTCGTTGGCGTTCATGTTGCTTTGGGTGCCACTGCCGGTTTGCCAGACCACCAAGGGGAATTGATCATCGTGCTGGCCGCCGAGCACTTCGTCGGCCGCCTGTTCAATCAGGCGCGCGATGTCGGCTGGCAAGTCGCCGTTGCGGTCGTTGACGCGGGCCGCGGCTTTTTTGATCAGCACCAGGGCATGCAGTACGGCCAGCGGCATTTTTTCGTTGCCGATGGCAAAGTTGATCAGCGAGCGCTGAGTCTGAGCGCCCCAATAGGCCTCATCCGGTACGTTCACTTCACCCAGGCTGTCGGTTTCGATGCGGCTCATCAGGTCGTTTCTCCTAAAGGTTGATCAGTGAGCTTAGGCGCTCAATCGCCTATAGGAGTTCAAACTTTAGTTTTATTGGTTTTTGTCGGATTGTTGAGAACCGCTATCAGTCTCGGGGTTGAGTGACACACTTTGTTAGGCGCAGAATAGTGGCCCCTGGGGTACGACCTCGCTTGCTAGATAAAGGAAACTCGATGACTCGTCTTCGCGCCATCTGTACTGCAGTTGCTCTGGTATGCGCCAGCGGCCAGGTATTCGCCGATGCTGCCAGCCACGCTGCCAGTGCTGAAACGTTCCTCAAGCTGGCACACGCCGACAAACTGGGGACGCCGGTGTACATGCAAGTGCAGCAAATGTTTGCTCAACGCTTTGAACAAACCAAAGCGCCGGCTGCGAAAAAAGCCTTGCTGGAAACCTACCAGGCCAAAGCCAACACTGCCCTGGACCAAGCCATTGGCTGGGACAAGCTGAAGCCGGACATGGTCAAGCTGTACACCGCCAACTTCAGCGAGTCCGAGCTTAATGACCTGGTGAAGTTCTACCAGTCGCCATTGGGCAAGAAAGTGCTGGAAAAAATGCCGCAACTGACTCAACAGTCTGCCCAGATGACTCAGGCCAAGCTGGAAAGCGCCGTGCCTGTGGTCAACAAGTTGTTGGAAGACATGACCAACGAACTGGTACCGGCTGCACCGGCCCCGGCCAAAAAGAAGTAAGCGGAGTCTGAATGAGCATGCAACAACGTATTGAAACGACGCTGAGCGCGTTGCAACCCGAGCATTTGAGCGTGCTGGATGAGAGCCACATGCACAGCCGTGGGTTGCAGACTCACTTCAAGGCAGTGGTGGTCAGCGAGCAGTTCGACGGGCTCAACCGTGTCAAGCGTCACCAAAAGGTTTACGCCACCCTGGGTGACCTGATGGGTGAGTTCCATGCGTTGGCACTGCACACGTACACGCCTGAAGAATGGGCGAAAATCGACGCAGCCCCGGCCTCGCCGACCTGCGCTGGCGGTGGGCACTAACACACGTTTTTGCTAGAATCCGCAACGCGCCGCTTAGTCGGCGCGTTTTTTTTGCATCCGGTTCACCCTTTGCGAGGGTAGCCACCTGGAGAGATTCACGATGACCGCGCCAATTGTTGTTGCTGCACTGTATAAATTTGTCACCCTGCAAGACTACGTTGAACTGCGTGAACCGTTGCTCAAGGCAATGGTGGATAACGGCATCAAAGGCACTTTGCTGATCGCCGAAGAAGGTATCAATGGCACCGTTTCCGGTAGCCGTGAAGGCATTGACGGCCTGCTGGCATGGCTCAAGACTGACCCGCGCATGGTCGATATTGACCACAAAGAATCCTACTGCGATGACCAGCCGTTCTACCGGACCAAGGTCAAGCTGAAAAAAGAGATCGTCACCCTCGGCGTTGAAGGCGTAGACCCGAACAAAAAAGTCGGTACCTATGTCGACCCCGAAAACTGGAACGCCTTGATCAGCGACCCAGAAGTGTTGCTGATTGACACCCGTAACGATTACGAAGTCTCGATTGGCACCTTTGAAGGCGCCATCGACCCTAAAACCACGAGCTTTCGTGAGTTCCCTGACTACATCAAAGCCAACTTCGACCCGGCTGTGCACAAAAAAGTCGCGATGTTCTGCACCGGCGGCATTCGCTGTGAAAAAGCCTCGAGCTATATGCTCAGCCAAGGGTTTGATGAGGTGTATCACCTCAAGGGCGGCATTCTGAAGTACCTCGAAGAGGTGCCGCAGGAAGAGTCCAAGTGGGAAGGTGACTGCTTTGTATTTGATAACCGCGTCACGGTGCGTCACGACCTGAGCGAAGGCGAGTACGATCAGTGCCACGCTTGCCGCACGCCGATCAACGCTGCAGATCGTGAGTCCGAGCACTACCAGCCGGGTATTAGTTGCCCGCATTGCTGGGACAAGCTGAGCGAGAAAACCCGTCGCAGCGCGATAGATCGTCAAAAGCAGATTGAACTGGCCAAGGCCCGCAATCAGCCGCACCCGATTGGTCATAACTACCGTAAATCTGCCGAGGCCTGATATGTCTGCGCGCCTGCTCTATGTGATGGACCCGATGTGTTCATGGTGTTGGGGTTTTGCGCCTGTCGCGCACGCTCTGATCGAGCAGGCGCAAGCCGCAGGTGTGGAACTGCACCTGGTGGTGGGTGGTTTGCGCACCGGCAACAGTGCGGCGCTTGAGCCTTCGACGCGGCGCTACATCCTTGAGCATTGGCAGGCCGTGGCTGACGCCACCGGGCAACCGTTCAACTTTGAGGGAGCCTTGCCCGAGGGTTTTGTTTACGACTGCGAGCCCGCTTGCCGGGCGATAGTGGCAGCACGCGCCCTGGCACCGCAGAAAACCTGGTGCTTGCTCAAGCTTATCCAGCAGGCGTTTTACGCTGAAGGCCGGGATGTCACGCAAAGCAGTGTTTTGGTTGAGTTGGCCGAGCAGGCCGGGTTGCCACGGGCTGAGTTTGCGGCGGCCTTTGACAGCGTCGAGCAACAGGCGGCGACGGCTGCGGACTTTACCTGGGTACAGGACTTGGGCATTGCCGGGTTCCCGACGTTGCTGGCCGAGTGTAATGGTCAATTAGCCTTGCTGACCAATGGCTATCAACCGCTTGAGCCGTTGTCTGAATTGCTCGGCCGCTGGCTGGATCGTGCCACGAGTGCTTGATCCCCTGGCTAAACCGTCAACTGCCCGCACGCCAGACCGGTTGGGCTGGGCTGACATTCGCCGTCTGGCCCTGCGGCATAAAAAAGCCCTGTGGATTGCCAATGGTGTGGCTGTGCTGGCCACGCTGTGCAGTGTGCCGATTCCGTTGCTGCTGCCGCTGTTGGTGGACGAAGTGCTGCTGGGACATGGCGACGCTGCCCTGAAAGTCATGAACCACTGGCTGCCAGTCGCCTGGCAGAGTTCGGTGGGCTACATCGGCCTGATGCTGGTAGTGACGTTGCTGCTGCGCGTTGGCGCATTGTTATTTAACGTCCTGCAATCGCGGCTGTTTTCACGGCTGGCCAAAGACATCGTGTTCCGTATCCGGGTGCGCTTGATTGAGCGCTTGAAGCGCATCTCGCTGGCGGAGTACGAGAGCCTGGGCAGCGGCACGGTGACCACGCATTTAGTCACCGACCTCGATACCCTCGACAAGTTTGTCGGCGAAACCCTCAGCCGGTTTTTGGTGGCCATGCTCACCTTGATAGGCACCTCGGCGATTCTGCTGTGGATGAACTGGCAGTTGGCGCTGCTGATCCTGTTGTTTAACCCGTTGGTGATCTACGCCACGGTGCAACTGGGCAAACGCGTCAAACATTTGAAAAAGCTCGAAAATGACAGCACCGGGCGTTTCACCCAGGCGCTGACCGAAACTCTGGATTCAATCCAGGAAGTACGAGCGGGAAATCGTCAGGGCTTTTTCCTAGGTCGCTTACAGCAACGTGCCCGTGAAGTCAGGGATTTTGCTGCGAACTCGCAGTGGAAAACCGACGCTTCGAACCGGGCAAGCGGGTTGTTGTTCCAGTTCGGCATCGATATTTTCCGCGCGGCCGCCATGTTGACGGTGCTGTTCTCTGACCTGTCGATCGGGCAAATGCTGGCGGTATTCAGTTATCTCTGGTTCATGATCGGCCCGGTCGAACAGTTGCTGAACCTGCAATACGCTTTTTACGCGGCGGACGGCGCGGTGACACGCATCAACCAGCTGCTGGCGCGTGAGGATGAACCTCACTATCCGGGCGGTGTTGATCCGTTTGCCGGGCGTGAAACAGTTGGCATCGATATCCGCGACCTGAGCTTCAGCTACGGCGAAGAGCGGGTGCTGGACACGCTCAATCTGAGCATCGCACCTGGCGAGAAAGTAGCGATTGTCGGCACCAGCGGCGGTGGTAAAAGCACCTTGGTGCAATTGCTGCTGGGGCTGTACACGCCACAGTCCGGAAGCATTTCGTTTGGCGGTGTGCGCCAGTCGGATATTGGCCTTGAGGCTATTCGCGAGCATGTGGCGGTGGTGTTGCAACATCCGGCGCTGTTCAACGACACGGTGCGCGCCAACTTGACCATGGGTCGTGAGCGCACGGACGAAGCCTGCTGGCGCGCTCTGAAAATCGCTCAGCTGGATGGCACCATCATGACCCTGCCGCAAGGTCTGGACAGTATCGTTGGGCGTTCCGGGGTGCGTTTGTCGGGTGGTCAGCGCCAGCGCCTGGCGATAGCGCGCATGGTTCTGGCCGAGCCCCGTGTGGTGATTCTCGACGAGGCCACCAGCGCACTGGACGCTGCCACTGAATACAACTTGCACCACGCGTTAGGCGCTTTTTTGAGCGGGCGCACGACGCTGATCATCGCTCACAGGCTGTCTGCGGTAAAACAGGCAGACCGGGTGCTGGTGTTTGACGGTGGCAGCATTGCCGAAGACGGCGAGCATCACCAGTTGATCGCCGAGGGCGGCCTTTACGCGCAGTTGTATGGCCACTTGCAGCAAAGTTGAGGGCGCAGCGTATTTGCCCTTAATGTGTTTTTTGAGGGCTAGTTAGCACTCTGAGGTATCCCTAATGTCGGTTGTTGGCCTAGTCTCAGTTCTTTGAGGCTTTTCCTCTGGTTTTCATCTGACTGCGTGATGCAAAGGGAACTCATGAAGCCAAAACGTACGCTCGGGACGCCCCACCTGCTCGGGATTGTCTGGCCCTTTATTGCGGTTGTACTGTTTCAGGTTTTATTGGGCTGCATGAGTCTCTACATGCTATCGGCCGTAAGGGGCTATGTCGCAGGCGAGAGCTTGTGGTCCAAGGGCCAGAAAGACGCCATCTATTTCTTGAGCTTGTATGCGGATAATCGCGACCCCGCGACCTATGCGCAGTATCAGCAAGCCATTCGCGTGCCTCAGGGCGGCCATAAACTGCGGGTAGCCCTGGACCAGCCCGAGCCGGATATGCAGGCCGCACGCGAAGGTATTCTGCAAGGCGGCAATCGCCCCGAAGACGTCTATGGGCTGATTTGGCTTTATCAAAATTTCCGACATTTCAGCTACCTCGAAAAAGCCATCGCGAAATGGAGCGTGGGCGACGAGTATCTGGACAAGCTCGATAATCTGGCGCAAGAGATACACCGCCAGGTCAGCACGAATCAGGTGTCAGAGGCCGATGTCGCGCAATGGCGCGCGCAGATTTATGCCATCAACGACGCGGTGACCCCCGCAGCCAAGGCGTTCAGCGATGCGTTGGGTGAGGCCTCGCGGTTTATTTTGAAGTTGCTGGTGGCGGTCAACCTGGCCGTGGCCCTGGGGTTGATTTGCCTGGCGTTGTTGCGCACCCACAAGATTCTGGTTCAGAGCCGTGTCTTTGCCGAAGCGCTGCAACTCGAGAAGGAGCGGGCGCAAATCACCCTGGAATCCATTGGTGATGGTGTGATCAGTACCGATGTTGATGGCGCTATTGTGTACATGAACCCGGCTGCCGAGCACTTGACCCACTGGCAGTCTGAACAGGCCCGGGGCGTGCCTTTAGGGGCGCTGTTCAAAATCCTGGATGACAACAGGCCGGATGAAGGCTTCAAGCTGATTGATCATGTGCTCAGCGGTCAGTTGGGCAGCAACAATGAGAACTCCAGGTTTATCCAGCGCATGGATGGCAGTACCGTGGCGGTCACCCTGACCGGTGCGCCGATCTTGCACGCGGGCAAACTTAGCGGCGCGGTGTTGGTGTTGCATGACATGACCCAGGAGCGGCAGTACATCGCCAATCTGTCGTGGCAGGCCACCCATGATGCGCTCACCGGGCTGGCCAACCGCCGTGAGTTTGAATACCGCCTGGAACTGGTGCTGCAAAACCTGGCGCGGCAACAAGGTCGGCACGCGCTGATGTTTTTGGATCTGGACCAATTCAAGCTGGTGAATGACACCTGCGGTCATGCGGCGGGTGACGAGCTTCTGCGCCATATTTGTGCGCTGCTGCAATCCGGTCTGCGTGAAGGCGATACCCTGGCGCGGCTGGGCGGAGATGAGTTCGGCATCTTGCTGGAAAACTGCCCGGCCGATGTGGCTGAGAAAATTGCCGAGGGGTTGCGCCATGCAGTGCAGAGCCTGCACTTCGCCTGGAAGGGGCGTCCGTTCCTCAACACCATCAGTATTGGCCTGGTGCATATTCACGAACTCCCGATCACGCTGGAAGGCTGTATGCGAGCTGCCGACATGGCCTGTTACATGGCCAAGGAGAAAGGCCGGAACCGGGTGCAGGTGTATCACGAGGACGACTCCGAACTGTCCATGCGCTTCGGTGAAATGAACTGGGTGCAGCGCCTGCATGTGGCGCTGGAAGAAAACCGCTTTTGCCTCTACTCCCAGGCAATCGTTCCGTTGGGGCATGTGGAGGAGCACAGCGGTCACATTGAGATTCTTTTGCGTCTGCATGATGAAAATGAACGAGTGATCATGCCTGACCATTTCATCCCGGCCGCCGAACGTTATGGCTTGATGCCATCGATTGACCGCTGGGTGGTCGAGAATGTGTTCAAGATCATTTCCGAATGCACGGCTCAGCACCCCGGGCGACCAATGGAAATGTGTGCGATTAACTTGTCGGGCACAACCATTGGTGATGATGAGTTTCTGGCGTTCTTGCACGAACAGTTTGAATGCTATGGCGTTTCGCCCGGGCAAATCTGCTTTGAGATCACTGAAACCAGCGCCATCGCCAATCTGGGCAGCGCCATTCGCTTTATCAATGACCTGAAGGCGCTGGGGTGCCGTTTCTCGCTGGATGACTTCTGCGCGGGAATGTCTTCGTTTGCTTATCTAAAGCACCTGCCGGTGGACTTTTTGAAGATTGATGGCAGTTTCGTCAGAGACATGCTGGATGATCCGATTAATCGGGCTATGGTAGAAGTGATTAATCACATTGGGCACGTAATGGGTAAGCGTACGATTGCAGAGTTCGTTGAGTCTTCGCACATTGAGCAGGCTTTGGTCGAGATCGGTGTCGATTATGCGCAGGGATATGCAGTTGAACGTCCTCACGTGCTGACGTGTGACAGTTTGTGGTGCCGGCCCAAACGTCCCGCGCCGTTGGCCTTGAAGTCGCCTGGCACGTTGCGTTAAGCATTTCCGGATTTGCAAAACCAGCGTGTCATAAGGAGCCTGATAGTGACCGAGACCTATAACCGAACTGGCCCTCTGATGGAGGCGTCCAGCTACCCCGAGTGGGCTCAGCAATTGATCCGCGATTGCAGCGAGAGCAAACGCCGGGTTGTTGAACACGAAATTTACCGACGCATGCGCGACAACACCCTCAGCGAAAAGACCATGCGTATTTTCCTGATTGGTGGCTGGCCAGTGGTCGAGCAGTTTTCGTTGTACATGGGCCATAACCTGGGCAAAACCCGTTATGGGCGCCATCCGGGTGAGGACATGGCGCGGCGCTGGCTTATCCGCAACATTCGTGTCGAGCTTAACCATGCCGATTATTGGGTGCATTGGGCGCGTGCACACGGTGTAAGCCTTGAAGACATGAACGCGCAAGACATACCGGCAGAGTTTCAGGCGCTCAACGACTGGTGCTGGCACAGCTGCGCAACCGACTCGTTGGCCGTGGCGATGGCCGCCACCAACTATGCCATCGAAGGCGCAGTCGGTGAGTGGGCTGCAGTGGTGTGTTCAAAAAGCATCTACGAAGAGTCGTTTCCGCAAGAAGGGCGCAAGCGCTCCATGAAATGGCTGAAGATGCACGCGCAGTATGACGATGAGCACCCGTGGGAAGCGCTGGAGATCATTTGCACGCTGGCGGGGTTGAACCCTTCAGAAGAGCTGAAAACCGAGTTGCGTAAAGCGATCTGCAAGAGCTATGACTACAAGTATCTGTTTTTGCAAAGCTGCTTGCAGTTTGAGGGGGCGCCGGTAGTGCGTCCGCGGCGCGAGCTGGTCGAGTCCTGATTGTCGGGAGATGACGATCTGAGCGTATAAAAAAACCGGAGGCTGCGTGGGCAGGCTCCGGTTTTTTTATGGGGCTTTTACTGTGCGTTGAACTCCTGCCCATTGACCCCGGTGCTGTCCGGGCCCATCAGGTACAGGTAAACCGGCATGATGGCTTGCGGTTCAGGGTTGTTCTGCGGGTTTTCTGCGGGGTAGGCCTGCGCACGCATGCTGGTACGGGTTGCGCCCGGGTTGATGCTGTTGGAGCGCACCGTCGAGACGTTTTCAACTTCGTCGGCGAGGGTTTGCATCAGGCCTTCGGTGGCGAACTTGGACACGCCATAGGCGCCCCAGTAGGCGCGGCCTTTGCGGCCAACGCTGCTGGAGGTGAAGATCACCGAGGCGTCTTGCGACAGTTTGAGCAGCGGCAGCAGCGTGCTGGTCAGCATAAACATGGCGTTTACGTTGATGTGCATCACGCGCATGAAGTTCTCGCCACTCAGTTGCTCCAGCGGCGTGCGCGGGCCGATGATCGAGGCGTTGTGCAGGAGCCCGTCCAGGCGCCCGAACTCGCTTTCAATCATGGCCGCCAATTCGTCGTACTGATGCGGCAGGGCGGTTTCGAGGTTGAACGGAATAACCGCCGGTTTGGCGTGCCCGGCGGCTTCAATGTCGTCGTAGACCTGGATCAGGTTGGCTTCTGTCTTGCCGAGCAGCAACACGGTCGCTCCGTGGGCGGCATAGGTTTTGGCGGCGGCTGCGCCAATACCACGACCGGCCCCTGTGACCAGGATGATCCGGCCCTTAAGCAGGTCGGGGTGGGCGGTGTAATCAAACATAAAGCACCTCAACAAAAAGCAGGAAACATGTGCAGCGCCCGGGTGTCAGCAACTGCACATCGCGTTATCCAGGACTTTGCGCAATTCGGCCGGATGGTCGACCACCACGTCAGCGCCCCAATGGTCAGGGTTGTCGTTGGGGTGGATGTAGCCATAGCGCACAGCGGCTGTTTTGGTTCCGGCATCGCGGCCTGACTCGATGTCACGCAGGTCGTCGCCGACAAACAGTACGCTGGCCGGGTCCAGGTCGAGCATCTTGCACGCCAGGATCAACGGCTCGGGGTCGGGCTTGCTCTTGGTGACGTGATCGGGGCAGATCAGCAGGGCGGAGCGCTCGGCCAGCCCAAGCTGCCGCATGATCGGCTCGGCGAAGCGTACGGGTTTGTTGGTGACAACGCCCCACACTAAATGAGCCTTTTCGATGTCGGCCAACAGTTCGGCCATGCCGTCAAACAGTTTGCTGTGTACCGCACAGTCACGCTGATAACGCTCAAGGAACTCAAGGCGTAGCGCTTCAAAACCCGGAGATTCTGGGTCCATGTCAAAGGTGGCGGCGACCATTGCGCGCGCGCCGCCGGAAATTTCATCGCGAATCAGTTTGTCGGCAACAGGCGGCAGGCCGCGTTCTGCGCGCATGGCCTGGCAGATGGCGATAAAGTCCGGCGCGGTGTCGAGCAGGGTGCCGTCCATGTCAAAAAGAACTGCTCTTAAACGCATGTATTACTCCTCGCGAAGGGTCTGGATCATGTAGTTGACGTCTACATCGTTGGCCAGTTTGTAATGCTTGGTCAGCGGGTTGTAGGTCAGGCCGATGATGTCTTTGACGCTCAGGCCAGCTTGACGGCTCCAGGCGCCCAGCTCAGAAGGGCGAATGAACTTCTTGAAGTCATGGGTCCCGCGTGGCATCAGCTTGAGCACGTATTCGGCGCCGATAATCGCGAACAGGTAGGACTTGGGGTTGCGGTTGATGGTCGAGAAGAACACTTGGCCGCCCGGTTTGACCATCTGGTAGCAGGCACGGATGACAGATGCTGGATCCGGCACGTGTTCGAGCATTTCAAGGCAGGTGACGACGTCGAACTGGCCCGGCATTTCGAGCGCCAGTTCTTCGGCAGTGATTTGGCGGTACTCAACGTTGACGCCGGACTCGAGCTGGTGCAGTTGCGCGACAGCGAGGGGGGCTTCGCCCATGTCGATACCGGTGACAGTCGCCCCGCGCTGAGCCATGGATTCACTGAGGATGCCGCCGCCGCAGCCTACATCGAGGACTTTTTTGCCGGCCAGATGAACGCGCTCGTCAATCCAGTTGACCCGCAGCGGGTTGATGTCATGCAGCGGCTTGAACTCGCTTTCGCGGTCCCACCAGCGATGGGCAAGCGCCTCGAATTTGGCGATCTCGGCGTGGTCGACGTTGCTCATGGGTAAATCCTCTAAAGCTAAAAAACCGGGTAAAACTCAGGGCCGGGGCCCTGAGGCTTGGAATCAATGAGTATGGCTGTTTATACGCTCGCCCCAGGCTTTGGCGGTGGCGCACAGTTGTTGCTCGTCCAGGCGCGTCAGTTGGCCGTTATCCAGCAGTTGCTTGCCGGCGACCCATACGTGTTTCACGCAATCGCGGCCAGTGGCGTAGATCAGCTGTGAGACGGGGTCATAGACCGGCTGCTGGGCAAGCCCGCTCAAATCGAATGCCACCAGGTCAGCCGCTTTGCCGACTTCGATAGAGCCGATTTCGCTCTCCTGGCCCAGGGCGCGAGCGCCGTTGAGCGTTGCCATACGCAGTGCGCGGTGAGCGTCCAGTGCCGTGGCCGAGCCGGATACAGCTTTGGCCAGCAAGGCAGCTGTGCGGGTTTCACCGAGCAAATCGAGGTCATTATTGCTGGCGGCCCCGTCGGTGCCAACCGCGACATTGACGCCGGCTTGCCACAAACGCTCGACCGGGCAGAAACCGCTGGCCAATTTGAGGTTGGATTCAGGGCAATGGATCACGCTGGAATTGCTTTCTACCAGAAGGCTCAGGTCTTCATCGTTGATTTTAGTCATGTGCACGGCCTGAAAGCGCGGGCCCAGCAAACCCAGGCGGGCAAGGCGGGCTACCGGGCGCTCGGCATTGTGCTCGACGGCCTGTTGCACTTCGAAGGCGGTCTCGTGAACGTGCATTTGCACGGCAGCATCGAGTTCGTCGGCAATCACCCGGACTTTCTCGAGGTTTTCATCACCGACGGTATATGGCGCGTGCGGGCCGAACGCGATTTTGATGCGAGGGTGGTATTTCAAGTCGCCAAACAGTTCTACCGCCTGGCGCAGAGATTCGTCTGCGGTGCTGGCGCCCGGAATCGGGAAGTCCAGAATGGGGAAGGCAATTTGTGCGCGGATACCGCTGTTGTGCACGCGCTCGCTGGCGACCTTGGGGAAAAAATACATGTCACTGAAGCAGGTAATGCCGCCTTTGATCTGCTCGGCTATGGCCAGGTCGGTGCCGTCGCGCACAAACGCCTCATCGACCCACTCGGCCTCGGCCGGCCAGATATGGTTTTCCAGCCAGGTCATCAGGGGCAAGTCATCGGCCATGCCGCGGAACAACGTCATTGCCGCGTGACCGTGGGCATTGATCAGCCCCGGGCTGAGCAGCATCTCGGGGAGTTCGCGGGTTTCAAGGGCGGTGTGTTTTTCGGCGAGGTGGCGCGGGCCCATGAATACAATGCGTCCGTCCTGGATGCCCACAGCATGCTCCTTGAGTACGACCCCGGCGGGTTCAACAGGTACGAGCCAGGTGGGGAGCAGCAATAAGTCGAAGGTCAAGGGCTGGGTTGGCATCAAAAATGACTTCCGGTGCATTATAAAAAGGACGCGAAGTATACCCGAGCGTCTTGGGGGCGGGCTCGCTATAATCGGCGGTTTTGTATCAGGGTGATAGGGGAAGTCATGCGCGATCGACTGTTGGCCGCTGAAAAGGTAAAGGCCATTGATTGGCAGGGTGAAGCCCTGCATCTGCTGGATCAGCGCATTTTGCCTTTTGAAGAGAACTGGCTGGCCTATACCGACGCTGACGGGGTTGCCCAGGCCATTCGTGACATGGTGGTGCGTGGCGCCCCGGCGATTGGTATTGCGGCGGCCTATGGCGTAGTGCTGGCAGCGCGTGATCGCAAGGCGGCAGGCGGTGACTGGGTGGCGGCGCTGGAGCAGGATTTCTCTCTGTTGGCGAACTCGCGACCGACCGCGGTGAACCTGTTTTGGGCGCTTAACCGTATGCGCGACCGTCTGGAGCGCTGCAAAGACAACACCGATGCGCTGCAAGCGCTGGAAGACGAAGCCGTCGCGATCCATGAGAGCGACCGCGAGGCCAATCTGACCATGGCGCAGTTGGGTGTCGATGTGATCCGTCGCCATCAGGGCAATGCCCAGACCGTATTGACCCACTGCAACACCGGAGCGCTGGCAACCGGCGGCTTTGGCACGGCACTGGGGGTGATTCGCGGCGCATGGATCGAGGGCATGATCGAGCAGGTGTATGCCGATGAAACCCGGCCGTGGCTTCAAGGCTCGCGCCTGACCGCCTGGGAGCTGGCCAACGAAGGGATCCCGGTGATTTTGAACGTGGACTCGGCGGCAGCCCACATCATGAAAACCAAGGGCGTGACCTGGGTGGTTGTCGGCGCTGACCGCATTACCGCCAATGGTGACGTGGCAAACAAGATTGGCACCTATCAGTTGGCGGTCAACGCCATGCACCACGGTGTGCGCTTTATGGTGGTTGCGCCGAGTTCGACCATCGACATGGACCTGGCCAGCGGCGAAGACATTCCGATTGAAGAGCGTAACGGCAGTGAATTGCTGGAAGTGGGCGGCAAGCGTGTCGGCGCGGATGTTCAGGCGTTCAATCCGGTGTTTGACGTGACCCCGGCAGATCTGATTGACGTGATCGTGACCGAGAAGGGCATTGTTGAGCGCCCGGACGCTGCCAAAATGGCGCAATTGATGTGCCGCAAGCGGTTGCATTGATGCGCTGACGCGGGCTCCAACCCTTGTTGCCAGATGATACAAACGAAGGCTTGCGGCGCGTGTCGCAGCCTTCGGTACTCACTAAAAACCTGGGTGGCAGGGCCCCTCAAGTGGGCTCAGAGTCCCTCTGGACACGCTCAAGCCTGCAATCGGTCCAATTACTATGCTCCATGCGCATCTGGGGGATAGGTGCGTGGCGGCGATTGTGATAACATCCGGCGGTTTCCGGGGTGCCCTGCAAGGGTTGCCCTTACTGCGCAAATCCGTAGGTTAACTCGTTGATTTGTCGTAAGTCGTTGCGTGGCACGTGGCCAGCGGCGGCGAGCTTCGTTCGTCCCGAATGGATGTGGCGAAGTTTCACCCGAAAAAGGAATCAGGCTTCTCATGGGCGAACTGGCCAAAGAAATCCTCCCGGTCAATATCGAAGACGAGCTGAAACAGTCCTACCTCGACTACGCAATGAGCGTAATTGTCGGCCGGGCACTGCCTGATGCGCGCGATGGCTTGAAGCCCGTGCACCGGCGTGTGCTGTTTGCGATGAGCGAACTGAGTAACGACTGGAACAAGCCGTACAAGAAATCTGCCCGTGTGGTCGGTGACGTTATCGGTAAGTATCACCCGCATGGTGATACGGCCGTTTACGACACCATCGTTCGAATGGCTCAGCCATTCTCCCTGCGCTACCTGCTGGTAGACGGTCAGGGTAACTTCGGTTCGGTTGACGGCGACAACGCCGCTGCCATGCGATACACCGAAGTGCGCATGACCAAGTTGGCTCACGAACTGCTGGCCGACTTGCACAAAGAAACCGTGGATTGGGTGCCGAACTATGACGGCACGGAACTGATCCCGGCGGTCATGCCAACGCGTATTCCCAACTTGTTGGTCAACGGCTCCAGCGGTATTGCTGTGGGCATGGCCACCAACATCCCGCCGCACAACCTGGGCGAAGTCATTGATGGCTGCCTGGCGTTGATCGACAACCCGGAGTTGAGCGTCGACGAACTGATGCAGTTCATCCCGGGCCCGGATTTTCCAACGGCGGCAATCATCAACGGTCGTGCCGGCATCATCGAAGCCTATCGCACTGGCCGTGGCCGCATTTACATGCGTGCCCGTTCGGTTATCGAAGACATCGACAAGGTCGGCGGCCGTCAGCAGATCGTGATCACCGAGCTGCCTTACCAGTTGAACAAGGCGCGTCTGATCGAGAAGATCGCCGAGCTGGTTAAAGAGAAGAAGCTCGAAGGCATCACCGAGCTGCGTGACGAGTCTGACAAGGACGGCATGCGCGTTGTGATCGAGCTGCGTCGCGGTGAAGTGCCGGAGGTTATTCTCAATAACCTGTATGCACAGACCCAGTTGCAAAGCGTGTTCGGGATCAACATTGTTGCCCTGATCGACGGTCGTCCGCGCATCCTGAACCTCAAGGACCTGCTTGAAGCGTTCGTGCGTCACCGCCGTGAAGTGGTGACCCGTCGTACCGTCTTCGAGCTGCGTAAAGCCCGTGAACGTGGCCACATCCTTGAAGGTCAGGCCGTTGCCCTGTCTAACATCGACCCGGTGATTGCGCTGATCAAAGCGTCTCCAACGCCATCTGAAGCCAAGGAAGCGCTGATCAGCACCCCTTGGGAGTCGACGGCGGTAGTGGCGATGGTTGAACGTGCCGGTGCCGATTCGTGCCGTCCTGAAAACCTTGACCCGCAATATGGTCTGCGCGACGGCAAGTACTTCCTGTCGCCAGAACAGGCTCAGGCCATTCTTGAATTGCGCCTGCACCGCCTGACCGGTCTTGAGCACGAGAAGCTGCTGGCTGAGTACCAAGAGATTCTGAACCAGATCGGCGAGCTGATCCGCATCCTCAACAGTGCTGTGCGCTTGATGGAAGTGATCCGCGAAGAGCTGGAAGTCATTCGTGCGGAATACGGCGACGTGCGCCGTACCGAAATTCTGGATCATCGTCTCGACCTGACACTGGGCGACATGATTCCGGAAGAAGAGCGCGTTGTGACCATCTCCCACGGTGGCTATGCCAAGACCCAGCCGTTGGCTGCGTACCAGGCTCAGCGTCGTGGCGGTAAAGGCAAGTCGGCCACTGGCGTGAAGGATGAGGACTACATCGCTCACCTGCTGGTAGCCAACAGCCACACCACGCTGTTGCTGTTCTCCAGCAAGGGCAAGGTGTACTGGCTCAAGACTTACGAAATTCCAGAAGCGTCCCGTGCCGCGCGCGGTCGTCCGCTGGTCAACCTGCTGCCGCTGGATGAGGGTGAATACATCACCACCATGTTGCCGGTCGAGGAATACACCGAAGGTCATTTCATCTTCATGGCCACCGCTAACGGCACCGTGAAGAAGACCCCGCTGGAATCCTTCAGCCGTCAACGCAGCGTGGGCCTGATCGCCCTGGAGCTGGACGAAGGCGACGTACTGATCAGCGCTGCTATCACTGATGGCGAGCGCGAAGTCATGCTGTTCTCCGACGGTGGCAAAGTGACTCGCTTTAAAGAGTCTGACGTCCGTGCGATGGGCCGTACGGCCCGTGGTGTTCGCGGCATGCGTCTGCCAGAAGGTCAAAAGCTGATCTCGATGTTGATCCCGGAAGAAGGCAGCCAGATCCTCACCGCGTCCGAGCGTGGCTACGGCAAACGTACGGCGATTAGCGAGTTCCCTGAGTACAAGCGTGGCGGTCAGGGCGTAATTGCCATGGTCAGCAACGAGCGTAACGGTCGCCTGGTTGGCGCTGTCCAGGTTCAGGATGGCGAAGAAATCATGCTGATTTCTGACCAGGGTACGTTGGTGCGTACGCGTGTTGACGAAGTGTCGAGCCTGGGTCGTAACACCCAGGGCGTGACCTTGATCAAACTGGCGAGCGATGAAACGCTGGTTGGGCTTGAGCGGGTACAGGAGCCTTCGGAAGTGGAAGGCGAAGAACTCGAAGATGACGTTGAGCTCGAGGGCGAGGCCATCCAGGGTGGCGTTGACGACGAGCAGCCGCTAGAGGCTGGCGCTGACGAAGAAGAACCGCAGGAATAAGCGGACACACAGGGGGCGGATGAAGATTCGCCCCCTTGTTGTATGTGTTGGGGCTGCAACGCGTAGCGAAGCACTGATTTTTTGAGCCGCCAGGCCGGTGTGCACAGAACAGATTGGCGCTTTGCCATGCGGTGCAGCTTTTGTTGATTTATTGCATGACCCACCAAATCAGAGCGAGAGTGGATGTGAGCAAACGAGCCTATAACTTCTGCGCAGGTCCTGCTGCGCTTCCTGAAGCCGTCCTGTTGCGTGCCCAGTCTGAGTTGCTCGACTGGCATGGCAAGGGCCTCTCGGTTATGGAAATGAGCCATCGCAGCGATGAGTTCGTGTCCATTGCAACCAAGGCTGAGCAGGATCTGCGCGACCTGCTGTCTATTCCCTCTAACTACAAAGTCCTGTTTCTGCAAGGCGGCGCAAGCCAGCAATTTGCCCAGATCCCGTTGAATCTGCTGCCTGAAAATGGCTCGGCGGATTACATCGATACCGGCATCTGGTCGCAAAAAGCCATCGAAGAAGCTGCACGCTATGGCCGCATCAACGTGGCTGCCAGCGCCAAGAACTACGATTACTTTGCGATTCCAGGTCAAAACGAGTGGAACCTGTCCAAAGACGCGGCCTATGTTCACTATGCGCCGAACGAAACCATTGGCGGTCTGGAGTTTGACTGGATTCCGCAAACCGGCGACGTTCCGCTGGTTGCCGATATGTCTTCGGACATCCTGTCGCGTCCAGTCGACGTTTCCCGTTTCGGCATGATCTACGCTGGCGCGCAAAAGAACATCGGCCCAAGCGGTATCGTGGTGAACATCGTTCGCGAAGACCTGTTGGGGCGTGCACGCTCGTTCTGCCCGACCATGCTGGATTACAAGGTCGCCGCCGATAATGGCTCTATGTACAACACCCCGCCAACGCTGGCCTGGTACTTGTCTGGCCTGGTGTTTGAGTGGCTGAAAGAGCAGGGCGGTGTTGAAGCCATCGGCAAGCTCAATGAAGTTAAAAAGCGCACCTTGTACGACTTCATCGATGCCAGCGGCTTGTACAGCAACCCGATCAACAAGACTGACCGCTCGTGGATGAACGTGCCGTTCCGTCTGGCTGACGACCGTCTCGACAAGCCATTCCTGGCGGGTGCTGAGGCTCGCGGCCTGTTGAACCTCAAAGGCCACCGCTCGGTAGGCGGCATGCGCGCGTCGATCTATAACGCCGTGGACATCAACGCAGTGAATGCGCTGGTGGCTTACATGGCAGAGTTCGAGAAGGAACACGGCTAATGTCCGAGCAAGAACTCAAGGCCTTGCGCCTGCGTATCGACAGCCTGGACGAAAAGGTTCTGGAGTTGATCAGTGAGCGTGCCCGCTGCGCTCAGGAAGTGGCGCGGGTCAAGATGGCGTCGCTGGCTGAAGGCGAAGTGCCGGTCTTTTACCGTCCTGAGCGTGAAGCTCAGGTGCTTAAGCGTGTGATGGAACGCAACAAGGGGCCGCTGGGCAACGAAGAGATGGCGCGGTTGTTTCGCGAAATCATGTCTTCTTGCCTGGCGCTGGAGCAGCCGCTGAAAGTGGCTTATCTAGGCCCTGAAGGTACCTTTACCCAAGCTGCGGCCATGAAACACTTTGGTCACGCGGTCATCAGCAAGCCGATGGCTGCGATTGATGAAGTGTTCCGTGAAGTGGCGGCGGGTGCGGTGAACTTTGGTGTGGTGCCGGTAGAGAACTCTACCGAAGGCGCTGTTAACCATACGCTGGACAGTTTCCTTGAGCACGACATGGTGATCTGCGGCGAAGTTGAGCTGCGTATCCACCACCACCTGCTGGTGGGCGAAAACACCAAAACTGACAGCATTAGCCGTATCTATTCGCATGCCCAGTCGTTGGCCCAGTGCCGCAAATGGCTGGACGCGCACTACCCGAACGTTGAGCGGATTGCCGTGTCGAGCAATGCCGAAGCGGCCAAGCGGGTTAAAGGCGAGTGGAACTCCGCAGCGATTGCTGGCGACATGGCAGCAGGCCTGTACGGTCTGACCCGTCTGGCTGAAAAAATCGAAGATCGCCCGGATAACTCCACGCGCTTCTTGATGATTGGCAACCAGGAAGTGCCGCCGACCGGGGACGACAAAACCTCGATTATCGTGTCGATGAGCAACCGTCCGGGTGCGCTGCATGAGTTGTTGGTGCCATTCCATGAAAACGGCATCGACCTCACGCGCATTGAGACGCGTCCTTCGCGCAGCGGCAAGTGGACCTATGTGTTCTTCATTGATTTTGCAGGCCACCACCGCGATCCGTTGGTCAAAAGTGTGCTGGAGCAGATCAGTCAGGAAGCCGTAGCGCTCAAAGTGCTCGGCTCCTATCCGAAAGCGGTTCTCTGAGGCGGTTTACATGAGCGGTGATTTCCTCGCCCTGGCACAGCCGGGCGTGCAGCAACTTTCGCCATACGTCCCGGGCAAGCCTGTGGACGAGCTGGCGCGTGAGCTGGATATTGATCCGGCGACTATCGTCAAACTGGCCAGCAACGAAAACCCTTTGGGTGCAAGCCCCAAGGCGCTGGCGGCCATTCGTGAAGAGCTGGCTGAGTTGACGCGTTATCCAGACGGTAACGGTTTCGCCCTGAAAACCTTGTTGGCCGAGCAAACTGGCGTGCAACTGAATCAAGTGACGCTGGGCAATGGTTCTAACGACATCCTGGAACTGGTTGCGCGTGCGTACCTGGCGCCAGGCCTGAATGCCGTGTTCAGCGAGCATGCGTTCGCGGTGTACCCGATCGTGACTCAGGCCATTGGTGCGACGGCGCATGTTGTCCCGGCCAAAGATTGGGGCCATGACTTGCCAGCCATGCTGGGGGCGATAGACGAGAACACCCGTGTGGTGTTCCTCGCCAACCCGAACAACCCGACCGGCACCTGGTTCAGCGCGGAGGCGCTCAACGAGTTTTTGCAGGATGTGCCTGAGCGCGTGCTGGTGGTTCTGGACGAGGCGTATATCGAGTACGCAGAAGGCAGTGAATTGCCGGATGGCGTGGAGTTTCTGTCGGCTTACCCGAACTTGCTGGTCTCGCGAACCTTCTCCAAGGCCTATGGCCTGGCCGCCTTGCGGGTAGGGTACGGTCTGTCGAGCGCAGTGGTGGCCGACGTAATGAACCGCGTTCGACAGCCATTCAACGTCAACAGCCTGGCGCTGGCCGCGGCCTGCGCTGCGCTGCAAGATGCCGACTATCTGGCCGAAAGCCGCCGCCTCAACGAGGCGGGCATGCAGCAGTTGCAAGACGGCTTCCGTGAGTTGGGCTTGCAGTGGATTCCCTCCAAAGGCAATTTTATTGCGGTGGATCTGGGGCAGGTCGCAGCGCCGGTTTATCAAGGCTTGTTGCGTGAAGGCGTCATTGTGCGTCCGGTGGCCAACTACGGCATGCCGAATCACTTGCGAGTCACCATTGGTCTGCCAGCGGAAAACACCCGTTTGCTTGAGGCGCTGGCCAAGGTTCTTGCTCGTGGTTGATGTTATATCGCTGAAACCTGTTGCGCCTATTGTAGGTCGGCTGGTGGTTGTAGGATTGGGCCTGATTGGTGGCTCTTTCGCTAAAGGTATGCGTGAAAGTGGCTTGTGCGCCGAGGTGGTCGGTGTTGATCTGAACCCGAAGTCGCGAGCCCTGGCAGTCGAGCTGGGTGTGGTTGATCGCTGTGAAGCTGATCTGGCGGTGGCTTGCCGTGGCGCCGACGTTATTCAGTTGGCCGTGCCAATTCTGGCCATGGAGAAAATGCTCGGCTTGTTGGCGGGCATTGATCTGGGCCACGCGGTATTGACCGATGTCGGCAGTGCCAAGGGTAACGTGGTACGCGCTGCAGCTCAGGCGTTTGGTGCCATGCCGCCGCGTTTCGTGCCGGGGCATCCTATTGCCGGGTCTGAGCAAAGCGGTGTCGAGGCTTCAAATGCCAGCCTGTTTGAGCGGCACAAAGTCATTTTGACGCCTGTGGCTGAAACCGATCCTGCTGCGCTGGCCCTGGTCGATGCGCTATGGCGCGCACTGGGTGCAGATGTTGAGCACATGCAGGTCGAACGCCACGACGAAGTCCTCGCTGCAACCAGTCATCTGCCGCACCTGCTGGCGTTTGGGCTGGTCGATTCTCTTGCCAAGCGCAATGAGAATCTGGAGATCTTTCGGTACGCTGCGGGGGGCTTCCGCGATTTCACAAGAATCGCCGGGAGCGACCCGGTAATGTGGCATGACATCTTCCTCGCTAACCGCGAGGCGGTGCTGCGCACATTGGATACATTTCGTAGCGACCTCGACGCCTTGCGCGACGCGGTCGATGCAGGGGACGGGCATCAATTGCTGGGCGTTTTTACCCGCGCCCGGGTTGCTCGAGAGCATTTCAGTAAAATCCTGGCCCGCCGGGCATATGTGGACCCTATGAATTCAAATGATCTGATTTTCCTGGCTGAACCAGGTGGCACTGTAACTGGCCAAATCCGTGTGCCAGGCGACAAGTCCATTTCTCACCGCTCGATCATGCTCGGCTCGTTGGCTGAGGGCACGACGCAGGTTGAAGGTTTTCTTGAGGGCGAAGACGCTCTGGCAACGCTGCAAGCGTTCCGTGACATGGGCGTTGTTATTGAAGGACCGCACCAGGGTCGCGTGACCATTCACGGCGTTGGCCTGCATGGCTTGAAAGCGCCGCCCGGGCCCATATATCTAGGTAACTCGGGTACGTCGATGCGCTTGTTGTCGGGTCTTTTGGCCGCGCAGAGCTTTGACACGACGCTGACCGGTGACGCATCGCTGACCAAGCGACCCATGAACCGTGTGGCAAACCCACTGCGTGAAATGGGCGCTGTGATTGAAACGGCGGCTGAGGGTCGCCCGCCCATGACCATTCGTGGCGGTCACGCGCTCAAAGGTGTGAACTACACATTGCCAATGGCCAGTGCCCAGGTGAAGTCCTGCCTGTTGTTGGCGGGTTTGTATGCCGAAGGCACGACCTCTGTCACTGAGCCAGCGCCAACCCGCGATCACACCGAGCGCATGTTGCGTGGTTTTGGTTACCCGGTCAGCGTCAACGGGCCTACGGCGTCGGTCGAGTCGGGCCACAAGCTCACGGCGACGCATATCGAAGTGCCGGGCGATATCTCGTCGTCTGCGTTCTTCCTGGTAGCGGCTTCTATTGCTGAAGGGTCGGACCTGTTACTTGAGCACGTAGGTATCAACCCGACTCGCACAGGCGTGATCGACATCTTGCGCTTGATGGGGGCTGACATCACCCTCGAAAACCAGCGCGAAGTGGGTGGCGAGCCGGTGGCAGACCTGCGTGTAAGGGCTGCCAAGCTTAAAGGCATCGATATTCCGGAAGCGCTGGTGCCATTGGCCATCGATGAGTTCCCGGTGCTGTTCGTGGCTGCGGCGGTAGCCGAAGGTCGTACTGTTCTGCGCGGCGCCGAAGAGCTGCGAGTCAAGGAGTCGGACCGTATTCAGGTGATGGCTGACGGCTTGCTGACCTTGGGCGTCAAATGCCAACCGACCCCTGATGGCATCATTATTGATGGCGGCTCCATCGGTGGCGGTGAAGTTCATGGTCATGGCGACCACCGTATTGCGATGGCATTCAGCATTGCTTCGCTGCGTGCTACGGCGCCAATCCGTATTCACGATTGCGCTAACGTCGCGACGTCTTTCCCGAACTTCCTAGCGCTGTGCAAGCAGGTCGGCATTCGTGTGGCGCAAGAGGCGCAGTCGTGATGCCGGTGGCGCCAGTTATCACCATCGACGGACCTAGCGGTTCGGGCAAGGGCACCGTTGCAGGTCGCCTGGCCGAGCATTTGGGCTGGGCATTGCTGGATTCTGGCGCCTTGTACCGTTTGCTGGCGTTTGCTGCTGTTAATCATGGTGTCGCGCTCGATAACGAAGCTTTGTTAAGTCAGTTGGCGGCTCACCTTGACGTGCAGTTCGTCGGGGCGACGGAAGGTAAGTCGGCGCGTATCGTGCTTGAAGGTGAAGACGTCACGCTGGCTATTCGTAATGAGACGGTTGCTAAGGGTGCATCGCAAGTGGCGGCGTTACCCGCTGTTCGCGAGGCTTTGCTGCAGCGTCAGCGTGCATTCAGGGAGTTTCCGGGGCTGGTTGCCGACGGTCGCGATATGGGAACAGTGGTTTTTCCTGAGGCGCCGCTGAAGATTTTTCTGACGGCCAGCGCCGAGGAGAGGGCCCGTCGCCGTTACTTGCAGTTGAAGGCCAAGGGGGATGATGTTAGTCTCCCGCGTCTGTTGGATGAGATACGTGCCCGTGATGAGCGTGACACGCAGCGTGCAATAGCCCCGCTAAAGCCGGCGGCTGATGCCATACAGCTTGACTCCACGGAGTTATCCATCGAGCAGGTGTTAGAACGCATCAAGAGTGAAATCGCCCTTCGCGATCTCGCCGGATGACCAAGAACGCGTGCAGGAGACCAGAAATAGTCCTGCATGCCTTCTTTTATATGAACGTAACCCACATTGTCTGGAATGTGGCAGATGGGCGTATTCCTTCGCCCTTGATCAACAGGAATTAAAATGAGCGAAAGCTTTGCAGAACTGTTTGAAGAAAGCCTAAAAACCCTGAATCTTCAGGCTGGCTCGATCATCACCGCTATCATCGTTGATATCGATTACCAAGCTGGTTGGGTTACCGTTCACGCTGGTTTGAAGTCTGAAGGCCTCATCCCGCTGGAGCAGTTCCACAACGACGCTGGCGAACTGAACATCAACATCGGTGATGAAGTTCACGTTGCGCTGGACGCGGTCGAAGACGGCTTTGGCGAAACCAAGCTGTCCCGTGAAAAAGCCAAGCGCGCTGAATGCTGGATCGTTCTGGAAGCAGCCTTCGCAGCTGAAGAAGTGGTCAAGGGCGTTATCAACGGTAAGGTTAAAGGCGGCTTCACTGTCGACGTTAACGGCATCCGTGCGTTCCTGCCAGGTTCTCTGGTTGACGTTCGTCCAGTGCGCGACACCACGCACCTGGAAGGCAAAGAGCTGGAATTCAAGGTCATCAAGCTTGACCAGAAGCGCAACAACGTTGTTGTTTCGCGTCGCAGCGTACTTGAAGCAGAGAACTCGGCTGAGCGTGAAGCTCTGCTGGAATCCCTGCAAGAAGGTCAGCAAGTTAAAGGTATCGTCAAAAACCTCACCGACTACGGCGCATTCGTCGACCTGGGTGGCGTTGATGGCCTGCTGCACATCACTGACATGGCCTGGAAGCGCATCAAGCATCCTTCCGAAATCGTCAACGTTGGCGACGAGATCGATGTCAAGGTTCTGAAGTACGATCGCGAACGCAATCGTGTTTCCCTGGGCCTGAAGCAACTGGGCGAAGATCCATGGGTTGCTATCAAAGCCCGTTACCCAGAAAGCACTCGCGTTACCGCTCGTGTAACCAACCTGACCGACTACGGCTGCTTCGCTGAGCTGGAAGAAGGCGTTGAAGGTCTGGTACACGTTTCTGAAATGGACTGGACCAACAAAAACATCCACCCTTCGAAAGTCGTACAAGTCGGCGACGAAGTGGAAGTTATGGTTCTGGACATCGACGAAGAGCGTCGTCGCATCTCCCTGGGCATCAAGCAGTGCAAATCTAACCCATGGGAAGATTTCTCTGGCCAGTTCAACAAGGGCGATAAAATCTCCGGCACCATCAAGTCGATCACCGATTTCGGTATCTTCATTGGTCTGGACGGCGGCATCGACGGCCTGGTTCACCTGTCCGACATCTCCTGGAACGAAGTGGGCGAAGAAGCTGTACGTCGTTTCAAGAAGGGCGACGAGCTTGACACCGTTATCCTGTCTGTTGATCCAGAGCGTGAGCGTATCTCCCTGGGCATCAAGCAGCTGGAAAGCGATCCGTTCTCCGAGTACGTACAAGAGAACGACAAAGGCGCAATCGTTAAGGGCATCGTGAAAGAAGTTGACGCTAAAGGCGCCATCATCACTCTGGCCAACGATATCGAAGCAACTCTGAAAGCCTCCGAAATCAGCCGTGACCGCATCGAAGACGCGCGTAACGTTCTGAAAGAAGGCGAAGAAGTAGAAGCCAAGATCATCAGCGTTGATCGCAAGAGCCGCGTAATCCAACTGTCCATCAAGTCGAAAGACGTTGAAGACGAGAAGGAAGCAATCCAGAGCCTGCGCGACAAGCCAGCTACCTCTGAGATCGCTGCTGGTCCGACCACTCTGGGCGACCTGCTGCGTGCACAAATGGAAAAACAGAACTAAGTTCTGATTGACCATAGAAAAAGGGCGACTTAGGTCGCCCTTTTTTGTGCCTGCGATTTGAGTATTGTTTTCTTAGGCATAAAGCACACAGAGCCAGTACGACGCGATTCTGGAGGTTTTTGTGGTGCTCGGCTCCTGTACACGGTATCTGTCTCAATTACCGGTCAGGAACTCTCTGCGCGCATGTTGGGCAGGTTGATGGTGCGCTGCATCTGAAGTGATGGTTGACAGGTATGACAGGCATACCTGAGCAAATGCGCAGAGGTCTGCAAAGATAAGTCAAGATCTGGGCTGTTCAAATTCGATTGATCATGCTAAAACCTTTGAAGCGCTGATCTAGCTGCTTGAAAAAGAAGGGAAAAATATGACGAAGTCGGAGTTGATCGAACGAATTGTCACCCATCAAGGGCTACTCTCATCCAAAGATGTAGAGCTGGCTATCAAGACCATGCTTGAACAAATGTCACAGTGCCTGGCGACCGGAGATCGAATTGAAATCCGTGGCTTTGGTAGTTTTTCGCTGCATTACCGTGCACCACGGGTCGGCCGTAACCCAAAGACCGGCCAGTCTGTAAGTCTCGACGGTAAATTTGTTCCTCATTTCAAGCCGGGCAAAGAGCTACGGGATCGAGTGAACGAAGATGAGGAAGACGATATTTAATCCTTAAGGACATGGGAGTTACAGATGAGTAGCGTTAAGCGTGCAGTTCTGGTGGCTTTTGCGCTGGTAGTTATTTTCGGGACGATGATTTTTATTCTCGAAAACCAGCAGCCCACGTCTTTGGTTTTTCTTGGGTGGAGTACACCTGAGCTGCCAGCTTCACTGTTTTTTATCGGTGCATTGCTGCTTGGCATGCTGATTGGGCCTGCAATGGGCTTTATTGCATACAAGCGAAAAGCTGCACGATTGAAGCGCAGCGTGTTGCAGCCTTAAAACAAAGCGCTTGGCGCATCGGGGCAAGGAGCGCCTCCTTGGTCCCGCAGCAGTCGCCTTCATAGGAAAAGTCCTACAGAAAGTCAGGCTTCGTATTCTATGTACGCCTTGGTAATGCATGCAGAATACGGCCAATCCTCGATTGCCAGCTATTTCCCTGCGTATTCAGGTGCTCTGATTTAAGCATCTGCTGTTCAGCAATGAATATCCCTGCAGCCGAGCCCGCCATGTTTCATTGAAAGCAGGCTTTGTTGGTGAGCAATACTTCCTCTGTTTCCAGTGCCGTCTCAAGGCATGACATCGACATTTTTGGCATTTCCAAACTGATTTGGCAGGGCAGGCGTCTGATTCTGCTACTGGGCACACTCTTTGGTTTGTCTGCTTATGCCTATACCAGGCTCGTCACATCTGAGTACCAGGTTACCAGCGTGCTTCGTCCGGTTGCGCTTAATGCACTGGATGCGCTTAACCGTTCAGGTGTCTACACACTTCCTCCCGATAAGGCTCTGACAAGAGTGGGCTCGGCTCTTGAGTCGTATGGTGTGCGGTCAGGTTTTATTAGAGCGAATCAGGCACTGTTCAGTAACGTGCAGCGTCCAGGCGTTACGATGGAACAGAGCTTTGAGTCCCTCATTAGATCCTCATTGAAGGTCATCACATCTGCGCCCAAAAAGGGTGGGTTTTCAAGTGCTCTAATTCATTTGGAGTTGAGCTATCCCGAGGGTGTTGACGGTGCTCGAATTCTCAATAGCTTCGTTGAGTATGCAATTGAAGTGGAGCGTAAAAAGATAGAAGCCGATCTCAATATCATCATTGAGAACCGTCTTGCGGAGCTTGGAGACAGCATCGATGCGGCTCGCGCCGAGTATGACGTCAGCAAGCAAGCCCGCATTGCAATACTACTGGAGAACGATGCCGTTCAGCGTTCGCAATTGCAGGACGAACTTGTCGCACTGCGTAAGCAGCTCAGGGCTGGGCGAATGGATCGAATAGCTCAATTAGAGGAGGCCATCGATATTGCTCAATCGCTGGGGATTCAAAAGCCAACAACGCCATCGGGTGTGGCTGAGAGTTCTCGCGCGGGTGAAGGGCCTACCATGTACACCGAGATCAACAATCAGCAGATCCCACTTTATTTTATGGGGGTCGAGATCCTCGAAGCAGAACGCTCTGTATTGCTCAAACGCAACAGTGATGACTTCACGGAGGCCCGTATTGCACAAATCGAGCGTGAAATGTGGATGCTTCAAAATAATCGTGAAGTTGAAGTGCTTGAGCGGCGTGAAAATGAAGAAGTTTTTTTGAGTGGGGTTCAGCCAATTCGAGCTGAGATAGCCCGTTTGGGGAAGGTGGGTAGCCTTGAATTCAGTAGCATTCAGTTAGTGTCAGTTGACCGCAAGGCGCTTGAGCCACTGGGCCCAATCAAGCCCAAAATGAATTTGCTTGTACTGCTGGGGGGGGGTTGGCACTGCGACAGGTGCCTTGATTGTTTTGATTCGAAATTCAATGGCTGCGCGACGAGTCGAGAGCCTGGGTGGGGGATAGCCCTAACTTCTGATTGGCGAGAGCAAGTACATGGCATATCCGATTGTAAAACATCACGGTGCCATCAACGGCGTCACAGGCTCGTGTCATCAATTACAGATGACAAGCCAGAGCAGTATTCTGATCGACTGCGGGCTTTTTCAAGGCAGTGACGAACGTATCGCTTTAGACAGGAACCCACTGTACCCGCAAATCGACTTTTCGCTTGAAGGCATAAAAGCCTTGGTCATCACCCATATCCATGCCGACCATGTGGGGCGTCTTCCTCATTTGCTTGCTGCAGGATTCAAGGGGCCAATCCTGTGCAGTGAACCATCAGCCAAATTGCTGCCATTGATACTTGAGGATGCATTCAAGCTTGAGGTGAGTCGTGAGCCGAAGATCATCGAGCGATATTTCCAGCGTGTGCACCAACAAGTGATTGCGCTGCCTTTTGGCCATTGGTTCAACATCGAGCAAACAGATAACCTGCGCGCTCAAATCAGGCTGCAGAGAGCAGGCCACATACTGGGATCAGCCTATGTGGAGTGCGATCTAGATTATCCTCAGGCAGCGTTGACGCGACGCATTGTCTTTTCAGGTGATTTGGGCGCTCCGCATTCACCATTTTTGATTGCGCCTGTGTCACCCAAGAGGGCAGATGTGCTTGTTCTTGAGAGCACTTACGGCGACCGTTTACACGAAAACCGTCTGAACCGCCAAGAACGCCTGGAAATCGCTATCGACAGGGCTTTAGCTGATCATGGAACGTTACTGATACCGGCATTCAGCATGGGCCGTACTCAAGAGCTACTCTACGAAATCGAAGATATCCTGCATCGCAAAGCGTTGCTGGGTCCGGCGCAAGCACTATGTGATGACGATCAATTTCTTCCCATTACTTGGCCACAAGTGCCGGTTATTCTTGATTCTCCGTTAGCAAGTCGTCTAACCAAGGTCTATCGTGAACTGGAGGACTATTGGAATGAAGAGGCGCAAGTGCGTCTGGGTCATGGACGCAACCCTTTGCATTTTGAGCAATTGATCACTATCGACAGCCATGCCCGGCACTTGCAGACCGTTAACTATCTGGCCAGCACGGGTCGACCGGCAATCGTCATCGCTGGAGGAGGGATGTGCTCCAGCGGTCGAATAGTCAATTACCTGAAAAGGATGTTGGCTGACCAACGGCATAATGTGCTTTTTACGGGCTATCAGGCTAAGGGAACACCTGGGGCGGCTATACAAAAATACGCTCCGTCAGGCGGTTTTGTTGAATTGGAAGGTGAGCGCTGTATGATCCATGCTGGCGTCAGCACAGTGGGTGGATATTCCGCCCATGCCGACCAGAAGGACTTGCTCAACTTTGTTTCAGGCATGTCTGAATGGCCTGAAGAGATACGTTTGGTACACGGTGAGGTGCCGGCAAGGAAAGCATTGGCAAGGGAACTGTTGAGCCTGTATCGCGCTCAAAACAGAGTTGTCGATGTCCTTGTCCCGACAGGCGCTGAGCCGCTTACGCGAAGCTGATTGCAGTCATGATAAGAACCCAGTGGCTTACCATGCGCAGATGCAGAGCAAAATGGTAAACACGGATGAACCCATTAATGAAGTCCCCATGCAAATAACAAACACCCCAGTACCGCCTGATCCCAGCACGCCGAAATCTGATGACTGGTACCTGGTGCAATGCAAGCCCAAACAAGACGAACGTGCAGAGGAAAATCTCCAGCGCCAAGGCTACGAATGCTCACGCCCGGTTTGCCGACGTGAAAAATTGCTACGTGGTCAGCTGAGTTGCGTTAAAGAATCTTTGTTCCCGGGCTACCTATTTATCAACATGCCGGAAGGCGCCAACTGGGCACCATTACGCTCAACCCGTGGAGTCGCACGGATTGTTGCATTTGGCGGGCGCCCCTTGGCAGTCAGTCACGAGTTGATCCTTCAACTACAGTCACGTGCAGACACGCACGTCATCTCAAAATTTAATGCTGGCGATAAAGTCACCATCCTTGACCAAGGCTTCGCAGGTATTGAGTCCATATTCATGTCTATGGACGGCGAGGAGAGGGTCATTCTGCTCATCAATCTAATGAATCGTCAGCAGCAAATCAGTTTGCCAGTCACGAGTATTTCTACGCGATAGGTAAATCAGGGCTGAGCCCAATATATCGATAATGAAAACCGTTCTCAGGAAATCAACGATGAATCCTGGGGCGGTAGCGTGTTTACTCAGATTAGTCCAACCCATGACATGTAGATGTAGGTGGGGGGGCGAACAAAAAAGTTAAGGAAGTGCTCGCGACATGACCACTATTAAACGTAAAGGCATCATCCTCGCTGGCGGTTCAGGCACCCGATTGCATCCGCTCACCTTGGGCGTGTCTAAGCAAATGTTGCCTATCTACGATAAACCGATGATTTTCTACCCTCTGTCGGTGTTGATGCTGGCAGGAATGCGCGAGATTTTGATCATCTCCACGCCAGAGGATTTGCCATGCTTCAAGAAGTTGTTAGGCGATGGTAGTCAGTACGGTATTGAGCTGAGTTATGCAGAGCAGCCTAGCCCCGATGGATTGGCTCAAGCATTCATCATAGGCGATGAGTTCATCGGGAATGATTCTGTTTGTTTGATCCTTGGCGACAATATTTTTTACGGCCAACACTTCTCGGACAACCTGCGTTCAGCCATGTCTCAGACATCGGGTGCAACTGTATTTGGGTATCATGTTTCAGATCCAGAACGCTTTGGTGTAGTGGAGTTCGACAGCAATGGTCGAGCGCTGAGTATTGAAGAAAAACCTGCTAAACCAAAATCTAACTATGCAGTCACAGGCTTGTATTTTTATGACAACGACGTCGTGAAAATCGCAAAAAGTATTAAGCCGTCTTCGCGCGGCGAGCTAGAGATCACAGATGTTAACCGCATCTACCTTGAGCAAGGCGGCTTGAACGTCGAAATGTTGGGGCGCGGTTTTGCATGGCTGGATACTGGAACTCATGAGTCATTGCTTGAGGCCAGTCACTTTGTGCACACCATTGAGCACCGTCAGGGCTTGAAAGTTGCCTGCCTGGAAGAAATTGCGTTTAACAGCGGCTGGATAACGCCTGAAAAATTGGGTGAGCAGGCTGAGAAATTGAAAAAAACCGGGTATGGGCAGTATCTGCAAAAGTTGTTATCCGAGACTGATAAATAATGAAAATTCTCCGTACAGATATCCCTGATGTGTTGATTATAGAACCTACAGTTTTCACTGATGACCGTGGTTGGTTTATGGAGAGTTTTAACGAAAAGGTGTTTGCTAATAAATTAGAAGCTCTAGGGTTACCGGCAGCCGGATCTTTTGTGCAAGATAATCACTCGTGTTCGAGGCGTGGAGTGCTGCGAGGGATGCATTTTCAGGCACAACCCTATGCTCAAGGTAAATTGGTACGTGTTGCAGCTGGTGCAGCTTTTGATGTTGCCGTTGATATCCGGAAGGACTCGCCAACTTATTTAAAGTGGGTTGGCGTTGAGTTGAGTGGTGAAAATAATAAGATGCTGTGGATTCCAAAGGGGTTCGCCCATGGATTTCTTACTCTTGAAGATAATACTCATTTTTTATATAAAACGACTAACTATTACAATAAAGAATCTGAAGGTTCGCTTTTATGGAGTGATGAAAGTATTGGTATAACATGGCCTGTTATGGATGCTTATATAATAAATGAAAAGGATAAACAGGCCCCTAAGGTTTTTGATGTTTGAAGGGGTAAAGATTGTGCTAATTATTTATTGCATTATAGTAGCGGATAATTTTAAGGTGTAAATTGATGAAGGCAGGTTTGGGTGTAAGAACCGATACTTTATACAATTTAGTGGGGAACTTTGTACCTATTTTAGCTGCTGTAATCTGTATTCCATATCTGACCAGAGAGCTTGGTGCAGAGCGTTTTGGCTTCATGACAATCATGTGGGCTCTGATTGGCTATTTTGGTATTTTTGATTTGGGTGTTTCCAGAGCACTGACATATTTCGCCACTCGCTCTAATGATCCTGTTAGTCCTGAACCGCTTGCTCCGGCAGTTAAAGCCGGTATGCAAGTTGTTGGACTTGCAGGTGTTATAGGAATGCTGATAGTGCTTATGTCATCTGATTTGATTGTTAGAAAGTTGTTGAATGGTCAGATGACGATTTATTCAGAAGCTCTTGGAGCGTTGGTTATAACAGCGCTGATTATTCCTTTGACTGCTATGGGTAACGGACTTCGAGGCGTACTTGAGGGGCTTGCAAAATTTAAAGACGTAGCCTTGATTAAAAGCGTCACAGGGTCCGTTTTTTTTATTGCTCCAGCTGTTATGGCCTCTGCGGGTTATCATTCGCTTTACGGTATAGCTATTTCATTTTTAATAGTGAGGGTGGTTACCTCGTTGTGGTGTTGGGTCAGCGTAAGCAGTAGTGCGCAATATGCTAGCTCAAGGGGCCAAGTGGTACGAAAGGAAGACAGAAAGAAACTACTATCATATGGTGTGTGGGCTTTACTTTCGTCAATTATTAGTCCGCTAATGATGTATGGAGATCGTTTTATTATATCCAGTGTGCTGGGTGCGCAAATGGTTGGCATTTATGCCGTGCTACAAGAAATGATGGGGAGAACAGTTTTATTTGCAGCATCATTTGCGGCAGCATTACTTCCACGTTTTGCAAAGGAAAATGGTGAAAAATTAAAAACAGATTATACGCGTTATAATTTAATCATGATTTCGCTAATGGCTGTTTTTTATATAATTTTTTGGCTGTTTTCGCAGTACATGGCGGAGCTATGGCTGGGTAGAGACTTGTCGGCGTACTCAACCATTTTTGCGTTGTTTTCGTTTGCGTTGTTTATTAATTCAATAGCGCAATTGCCTTTTTATTTCTTGCACGCAAAAGGGTTGCCCGAAGTACCTGCTAAATTTCATTTGCTGGAATTTGTTGTTTATGTTCCGGCCTGCATCATAGCGACACTTTACTATGGGTTGATCGGCGCTGCATCGGTCTGGGTTTTCAGAGTGCTGTTGGATTGGATTTTATTGCAATGGGCGGTAAGAAAAATACTTGGTTAGTCACATTAGCACCAATGTGTGTCATGTTTTTAGTTTGGTGTGTTCAGTTTATTTATTATGAAATAATTGGGAACTCTGTCTTTAATCCTGTGAGCCTTGGAGCATGGGGAATAGCTTGGGTTGGGGTGTTTGGATATGTTATAGGAGCATTGATTTGTTCAGTTTTTACCGTTCAAGGAAACGAAGAGTCAGTTGTTTATTTTAATCGAAGTTTTTATTATCTGAAGTGTGTCTGCTTGATTTTGGCAGTTGCCGTCATATTAAATAATTTAGTGTTGCCTGTTTTAAATGGTGTGAGTGTGTCCGCGCTCAGAAATCAGGCGATAGATGAGTGGACGTCAGGAAGCATTGGTCCTCGAGTAAATGCTGTTTTGTTAAATGGATTATGCTGTTTTATAGTGTTGCTGATTTCTCTAATGTATGAGGTCAATAAAAAACTCAGTTTTTTTTGGGTTACTGTTTTTGCTGTTTTGTGTGTGGCTTGTTTTTCCAGGACGCTGTTGCTGATTGGTCTTTCAATTTTATTATTGAGAGTTTTGCTGCAGGGAGAAAAACCCTTAAGGATGATCTTCTTCTCCCTAGTATGTTTTGTTGTCCTTTTTTTGGTTCTGGCCTGGGTAATGAAGGATAAAACACCAGGGAATGAATCCCCGACTGATGTGTTATTGCACCATCTGCAGATTTATTTTTTTGGTGGGGTTTCGGGGTTTAATTATTATGTTATTAATGAGCAGCCTAATTATAATTCGCTACTGACAGTGCCTCGATTTATTCAGGCCTTACTACCACTAGATTTAGATTTTCCTCCGTCTTTTTATGACTTCGTAGAAACGCCTGGAACGCTAAATGTGTTCACGTCTATGTTTCCCCCGTATCATGATTTTGGGGTGTTAGGGGTGCTTCTATTCTTTCTGATGTATGGCTCCATATCGACAGTCGCCTGCGTCCGATTTGTAAAAACAAATAAATCAACCTGGCAAGTTATGGCGGGGTTTTTTATATACGCAACCGTTATGACGATATTTGATGATCAGTTTGTACGAGGTCTTCCAGTCATATTGATATTCATCTTTTTTGCGCGTATTTTTGATTCGATACGTTCAAAGTGCCTGAGTTCGACGGAAAGTGAGTATTAAGTCAAATACAAAGCTCATGTGTACAATTTCGAGTGGTTTCAAAATGGAAGACTTAAGTGTTACTGTTTGTATGGCTGCCTACAATGGAGAAAAATATCTACGCGAGCAAATTGACTCAGTACTCAGCGAGTTGGCAGGTACCGATGAGCTTGTTGTTGTGGATGATTGCTCCTCTGATGCAACATATAAGTTGCTTTTGTCATATTCAGCTAAAGATCCAAGGGTAAAGGTTTTTAAAAACGCTTATAACTCTGGAGTGGTGAAAACGTTTGAAACTGCACTTTCTTATGCCCAAAATGATATTGTTTTTCTGGCAGACCAAGACGATATCTGGATGCCAGGAAGAGTCGATACGTGCTTGGCTATATTCAAGTCTAAACCAGAAGTTTCAGCTGTATTGGTAAATGCGGAAATTTTAGCATTCCAAGAGAAGACGGGACTCTCTTTCTACCCTGCAGGGCTTGAACCTAAATTGACAATTACTTCACAGCTCCTTCGAAATCAATTCATCGGGTGCTGTTTATGCTTCAGACGATCCATGCTGAAAATAGCGCTGCCATTTCCGACAAGTATATCGATGCATGATTGGTGGTTGGGTTGCTGTACTTTATTAAGTGGTAGTGTCTGTTTTGTTAATGAAAGTAAAATTTATTATAGACGGCATTCAACTAATGCATCCCCATCACAACGTAGGGCGCTGTCTGTCGTTTTGAAATCCAGAGCGGCAGATGTCTTATGTTTTTTTAAATTATTAGCTAGGTTTCTTGATAAGAGGCTTGAACGTGTCAAATAAAGTTGCTGTTCTGCTTGCTACTTATAATGGTGAGAAATATTTACGGGAACAGCTTCGTACTATTGAAATGCAAACCCATGAAAATTGGCATTTGTTTATACGGGACGATGGTTCTACTGACGCGACCGTAGATATTATTAAAGAATTCAGTTCTCGTTTTTCAAATACTACTATTGTTGATAATTTCGGAGAGTTTACTGGGTCCGCCGCTGGGAATTTTTTTAAGCTTTTGAATTTTTCGGATTTTGAAGGTTTTAGTCATATCAGCTTGGCTGATCAAGATGATATCTGGGCTCCCACTAAATTGGAATCAGCTCTAAGTCACATGAGTTTAGTTGGGGCCGGCGGTTACTCATCAAATTTGGTGTCGTATGACAACACTTCATTTCGTGCAAACTATATAGACAAAAGTCAGCCTCAAAAAAAATTCGACTTTATATTTCAAGGTGCGTCCGCAGGGTGTACATATGTATTCACGCGTGAGACATGCTTGTTGATTCAAAAAAAAACTATCAATATTGATAGTTTTAAAGGGCGCTCTCATGACTGGTTAATTTATGCTTTGTGCAGGACTAATGATATTCCTTGGGTCTTCGATCAGGAAGCACACATTTTTTATCGTCAGCATGCCGGGAATGTATTTGGCTCAATGAGTGCATTTGCAGGTTTGGTGGCCAGACTTAAACTATTGCGCAGCGGTTGGTATCGCGAAAATGTTCTTTGGATAGCAGAAAAATCGGGGGCTGATGCTAAGGCCTCTGCAGTCGTCGATCGCATAAAAAGAAATTCGCTAATGGATAAAATATCCCTTGCTAAAACGGTATCCCAATTTCGGCGCTCTAACAAAGAGAGTAAAGCTCTTGTATTCATTATTTTTTTATTTTTTTAGTGTGTATTAGTAAGTGAATATAATATATGAAAAGACTATTTGATATTATTTGTTCGGTGTACGGATTGTTGATTTTATCCCCCGTCATTTTGATTGTCGCTTGGATGATTCGAAGAAAACTGGGGTCTCCTGTTCTTTTTAAACAGGAAAGACCAGGTTTGCACGGGAAATCATTTCTCATGATTAAGTTTCGAACTATGCGTGATGCGGTCGATAGTAACGGTCGGCCTCTCCCAGACAGTGAGCGGATGACACATTTTGGACGTTTTTTACGCTCGAGCAGTCTGGATGAGCTGCCAGAGCTCTGGAACGTTTTGAAGGGTGATATGAGTTTAGTTGGACCTAGGCCTTTGCTGATGCAATATCTACCGCTTTACTCGGATGAACAGAGAAGACGGCATGAGGTTAAGCCCGGCGTAACAGGTTGGGCTCAGATCAATGGACGTAATAGTTTAAGTTGGGATGAGAAATTCAAGCTTGATGTCTGGTATGTCGACAACCACACGCTATGGCTCGATATAAAAATTCTTTTTCTAACCATAAAAAAAGTGCTTATAAAAGAAGGCATTTCGCAGGAAAATAACGCGACTATGGAAGCCTTCACCGGGTCCATTGAGCAAAAACGTACTACTGATAAATCGTAGGGAAAATGCTATGCAAGAAAAAATTCTGAGCCTTATCGAAGAAGCAATGGAAGCAGATGAAGGGACGGTGAGCCTTGACGATACACTCGCAGATCTGGCGTGGGACTCGATTGCTGTCGTTACCTTTATGGCATTGGCGGATGAACGTTTGGATAAAACACTTTCAGCAGAAAAGTTGAATGAGTGCGTGAAAGTGTCAGATATTGTGGCGCTTATTACCATATAGTTGTAACTTTAAAAAAGAGGTAAGCGCTAAGTTATCAAACCCGGAAATAATTTTCCGGGTATTTGATTTTTGCGTGCAACACGAGTGTTAGTTTATAAGATGTGTTGCGCGGATATATATTCTGAAATTTTTTATATTGGCTATGTGAGCGTAAAAGATGGCAGTGTTGGATTCTGTTAAAATTGCTGATGATTTAGTACGGTCTTATTGGCATCCAATTGCCCACATGTCTGAGTTGGCGAATGATAGAGATTTTGTACTTTTTGAGATACAAGATTTTGAAGTGGTTGTTATTAACGACAAAGGTAATTTTGTAGCGTTCGATAATCTATGCCCTCATCGTGGAGCTCGTTTTTTTACGGAAGACTATGGTAATCAAATGGTAAAGTGTCTTTACCATGGCTGGAGTTACACTCGCGGTAAAGTCAATGTGGCAGGTATTAAGACTTTTCAAGGCTGTGATATTGCCAGTGCCCGGCTCAATGAGTTTAAACTGGAAGTTATCGGTGAGCTTGTGTTTTTTGCTATAAAGCCGCATACAATCCTAAAAGAGCAACTTGGGCCTGTTATCAGTGATTTGCTTGTTAGGATTGGAGGTGATATTGATAGTCGTGCAGACTTTAACAGATACCCTTTTGAGTGTGATTGGACCATTGCTCTAGAAAATGCTCTAGAGCCTTATCATATACCGTTAATACATACCAATACGCTTGCAACATTAAATTTAGGTGTTGGTCAAAATGAGTTTTACGGCGAGAATTCAATATGGTATTCACCAGTTGAAGATGAAAAGGTTGCCAAGCGTCTTAGAAGCTTGAATCGATTTTATTCGGTAACAGAGCCTTATCAAGGGTATATGAGTATTTTTATTTTTCCATTTTCAATGATTTCTTCTACGTATGGTTACTCGTATTCGATGCAAAGTTTTTTTCCCTCTTCAGATGCGCAGTCTTCTTTTTTTACCAGTCGGCTTTATCCAGTGAAAAACAGTGAGCCCAAATATAAAGAAATTACATCTTCTTTTGTTATCTCTAGTGCTCAAATTAATCGTCAAGTATTTGATGAGGATCATCAAATTTGCAAACGTATTCCTGCCAAGTCATGGTCTACCTCTGCGCCAAAATTCACGAGTACGCTAGAACAAAAACTCCTGCACTTTAGACGCTCTTGTGCAGAGTGGAATAAATCTTCTTGAAGAGCCTTTTGAATATACAAGCCCGCAAAACTCGAACAGCAGGAGTTTAAGATGGTTGGCAATAATCACATCCGTTCGGTCAAAAATGTTCGTGTCAAAGGAATAGCTTGTGCTGTGCCGGCTCACGTTGCCGAGGTCACCAGCCTTACTGATGCATTTGGTGCTGAAAATCTCAACAAGATCATGTCTAGCACGGGAGTAGAACGTCGTCATGTGGTGTCTAGTGAGTGCTCCTCAGATCTATGTGTCGCAGCAGCTGAACGCCTGATAAGTGATCTGAATATTGACAGATCAACTATTGATACTTTGATTTTTGTATCACAGACCCATGATTTCACTTTGCCAGCCACTGCATGCATCTTACAAGAACGCTTAAATCTACCCATGCACGCTGCAGCATTTGACATCGCATTGGGGTGTTCAGGATATACATACGGGCTCTGGGTAGCAGGTTCACTTTTGTCTGGTGGTGGAAGTCAACGTGCTTTGTTATTGGTCGGCGATACCATCAGTAAAATTGTCTCTCCTGCAGATCGTTCGGTCGCAGCATTATTTGGTGACGCTGGGTCAGCAACGATATTGGAACATGATCCGTCTGCTCCTGATATGCCCTTTGTCATGGGGACAGATGGGAGAGGAGCCAAGAACCTGATCGTGCCGTCTGGAGGTTTCCGAGACCGCCATGGTCAGTCGACTGAAACCTCAGAACCAGGAGTTCGAGGGCCTTACGACCTGTACATGAATGGTGCGGAGATTTTTGCATTTACTCTGGCTCGCGTACCGGCACTCGTGAAGGCTCTTCATGAAGCAAATACAGCAAGTGGAAAAGAGATCGATCATTATGTTTTCCATCAAGCTAATCGCTTCATGCTGGAGCATCTGGTTAAACGGATGAAACTACCACCTGAAAAGGTAGTGTTGGATGTGAAAGATGTTGGCAATACAAGTTGCGCTTCAATTCCTCTTGCACTTAGTCTTCATCAGAATAAAGCAGGCAGTCATTTATCTGGCCGCTTCATGTTAGCTGGGTTTGGCGTCGGGTATTCTTGGGCAGGATGTATAGCTGATTTTGATAATGTCTGGGTTAGCTCGCTTACCGTTACTTCCAACTCTGAAACCGAAGGTGAAATGTGACAGAGGTGAATCCTTTTTCGATGCTTGGCAAGCACATACTGGTAACAGGTGCTTCTTCAGGGATCGGGCGTGCAGTTGCTATTTGGCTTAGTAAACAGGGCGCAAGTCTAACATTAGTTGCTCGTGACATGACGCGCCTGGAGTCTACCCTTAGCCAGTTACAAGGTGCAGGTCATTCAATTGAGTTATTTGATTTCTTGTCTGGTGCTGATGTTTCTCAATGGTTGAAGGAAGTTGTTAAAAGGACATCTCCTCTGGATGGATTGGTTCATGCTGCTGGTGTACAGATGCCAATGCCAATTCGAGCTATGAGTGCCGGGCATTGGGATAAGATCATGGCAACCAATGTAACTTCAGGCTTTTTACTAATTAAGGCTTTTCGTCAGAAGGGGGTATGTGCTTCTGGTGGCAGTATTGTTTTGATTTCTTCTGTAATGGCCCAAGCTGGCGAACCCGCGCTCCTCGGTTACTGCGCAAGCAAGGGGGCTGTTGAGGCTATGGTGCGTGCGGCAGCCGTAGAGTTGGCACGTGAAGGTATTCGTGTTAACGCAATTGCTCCTGGGGTCGTACAAACTGAGCTAGTCGATACATTAGAGTCTTTAGTGGGTGCTGACTCAATGCTTGCGATCGAACAGCGGCATCCTCTCGGTTTTGGCAAGGCAGACGATGTTGCCTATGCAGTTAACTATCTTCTTTCACCAGCAGCTCGTTGGGTTACTGGCACTGCTATGGTTGTTGATGGGGGCTACCTTGCATGATCAAGACAAATAAACTTGTAATCTTGGGGGCGGGTGGTTTTGGGCGTGAAGTTTATGCATGGCTTTTGGATCTTATTAGCCAGGGAACTCTTCGTTCGACGAACACCGCTGAATGGATAATTTCCGGTTTTATTGATGATTCCGGAGATGCCCTAAATGGTTTTTCTGATCTTCCGCCTATATTGTCAACTGTCGAAAATTTTGTCCCTGCAGATGACATATATGTCGTCTGTGCAATTGCCAATCCTCGCGTCAAAAAAACATTAACAGATAAATTAAAAGTTAAAGGCACAAACTTTTACACTCTGCTTCACCCTACTGTGATTGTCGGTCCCCGCGTAAAAATTGGCGAGGGATCTGTCATTTGCCCGTTCACAGTCCTTTCAACGGATTTAGTTGTCGGTGACTTTGTCACCATTAACTCTAGTTGCACCATTGGCCATGACACCTTGGTGTCAGACTTTTGCACACTGAGTGGTCATTGTGATGTAACGGGGGGGGGTAAATTGTTAGAGGGTGCATTTCTAGGTTCTCACGCGGTTGTTGTGCCCAAGGTTGTAGTGGGTGAGTACGCAGTTGTCGGTGCCGGGAGCGTAGCCATCAGAAAAGTTGCGCCAGGTGTTACGGTATTCGGTGTTCCAGCCAAACGTATTTCCGGATGATCAAATGAATGTATTTGCCCGAGTCACAGCTATTGAATATGTCCTTCCTGTTAACTCACTGACTAATGATGAACTGGCGCGTGAGTTTCCCGAGTGGAACGTAGATAAAATATTTAATAAAACAGGAATCAGCGATCGTCGAATTATTGCGCAGGATGAATGTGCGTCTGATTTGGCGTTTCTTGCGTGTGAAAAGCTATTAGCAACAGGTACTATCGATCGATCCGAGATTGATTTTATTATTCTGTGTACTCAAAGCCCAGATTACTTTTTGCCTGCTACTGCTTGTATTTTGCAGAACCGTCTAGGGCTTTCGACACTGTGCGGAGCTTTTGATTACAATCAAGGCTGCTCAGGTTTTATTTATGGTTTGGGGTTAGCCAAAGGATTGATTGAAACAGGGCAAGCAAAAAATATCTTATTAGTGACGGCGGAAAGCTATAGCAAATTTATTCATCCCGCAGACAAAAGTGTTAGGACTTTGTTTGGGGACGCCGCTGCAGCAACGTTGATTCAGGCGTCTGCAGGTGGCCCGTTTCTTGATCGATTTCGTTATGGCACCGATGGTGCGGGTGCTAAAAATCTAATTGTACCTATTGGAGGCGCTCGCCATCCGGCGGCACTCAATTTAGAGCCTGATCTTTATACGGATGACAGTGGAAATTCTCGTACTGATGCCAATTTGTACATGAATGGCTCTGCTATTTTTGAATTTTCTATGCGCCGTGTACCTGAGCTATTTACATCGTTGTTTGATGATGAATTTACGATTGATCAGGTTGACTTATTTGCGTTTCATCAAGCTAATAAATTTATGCTCGATTCTTTGCGGCGCAGAATTAAACTGCCCTCTGAAAAGTTTATTGCAGAGTTTGCACACTGTGGTAATACTGTTTCAAGCAGTATTCCTATCGCGCTTAAAGAGTCGTTAAATAAAGGCGTTTTAGTTGAGGGCAAAACAGTTGTAGGTGTTGGTTTTGGTGTAGGGTATTCTTGGGCTGGCTGTATTATTAAATGGTAAGCTTCATGAAACTTATAATTGATGGTCAGCGTCTACGCAGAGGTTAATTGTGCTAAATACTAATTTTTCTCCATGGCCTTCTTTTTCTGATGAAGAAGCTGATGCAGTCCGTGCCGTGATTTTGTCGAATAAAGTTAATTATTGGACTGGTCAGGAAACTCGCTTTTTTGAAAAAGAATTTGCTACGTGGTCTGGGACTGAATATGCCGTGGCTTTGGCAAATGGGACTGTCGCCCTGGATTTGGCATTAAAAGCCCTTCGTATTGGCACTGGTGATGAGGTGATAGTAACCTCTCGCACTTTCCTGGCTTCAGTTTCAAGTATTGTAAATGCCGGAGCAATACCAGTTTTTGCCGATGTGGATTTGAATTCGCAGAATATTACTGCAGAAACCATCCGCCAGGTTTTGACTCCTCGCACTAAAGCGGTGATTTGTGTCCATTTGGCAGGCTGGTCATGTGATATGGATCCAATCATGGCATTGGCAGATGAGTTTGGCCTCAAGATTATTGAGGATTGTGCTCAAGCTCACGGAGCTTATTACAAAGGCCGTCCGGTTGGTTCTATTGGCCATGTCGGTGCCTGGTCCTTTTGCCAGGACAAGATCATGACAACAGGTGGTGAGGGGGGCATGGTTACGACTAATGATCGCCAACTCTGGTTGGATATGTGGGCATACAAAGATCACGGCAAGAGTTGGGAAGCTGTCTATGAGCGTGAGCATACCCCCGGATTTCGCTGGCTGCACGAGAGCTTCGGTACGAACTGGCGGATGCTGGAGGTGCAAGCTGTCATAGGTCGTATTCAGTTGCGACGTATGCATGACTGGCAGGCAACTCGTTTGAATAATGCCCTTCAGATTTGGAACGCTGCGAAGCAGTTACCTGCTCTTCGGGTACCTGACCTGGCAGCAAGTGACGTTCATGCCGCCTATAAGTGCTACGTGTTTGTGCGCCCTGAGTGCCTTAAAGCAGACTGGTCCCGTGATCGCATTCTTAATGAAATTGTTGCCCAAGGGGTACCTGCCTTTTCAGGCTCGTGCTCAGAGGTTTATCTTGAAAAGGCTTTTGACAATACTGGATGGAGGCCTGCGCAACGTCTTGAACACGCCAAAGAACTAGGTGAAACAAGCATGATGTTTTTGGTTCACCCTACGTTGACAGTCCAAGAGATAGACATGACATGCGAGATATTGAGCAGTGTTGTGAAGGAAGCATCTTTGTAAGCAGGTGCTACTTTATAAGTACTAGGTTTGCATAAAGCAGACTGCGTATTGGTTTTGGATCTGCACAGGTGTTCAAAGATGTTATGGCTATAATTAGATCTTTTTTACTCAATTTGTCTCGACGGCAAAAACGAGCCATTCAGGTAGCATCGGATATCATGCTCGTTTGGCTAGCCTTATGGTTAGCCTTCGTTGTTCGACTGGGGATTGACGATATGATCAACCCGGTTACTGCGCATGTCTGGCTATTTGTCGCCGCGCCTTTAGTAGCCATTCCCCTGTTTATCCGTTTTGGCATGTACCGCGCAGTCATGCGCTATTTCGGCAATGATGCCCTCATCGCCATCATTAAAGCAGTCAGCTTGTCTTCGCTGATCCTGGCGGTGGTGGTGTACTGGTACAGCAATCACGATAACGTCGTTCCGCGCTCGATCATTTTCAACTATTGGTGGCTGAGTCTGATCATGTTGGGCGGTTTACGCTTGGCCATGCGTCAGTACTTCTTGGGGGATTGGTTTTCCGCAGCCCAACACGTGCCTTTTACCAGTCGTGATGATGGACTACCACGAGTCGCTATTTACGGTGCGGGTGCTGCGGGTAACCAGTTGGTTGCTGCATTGCGCATGGGCCGGCTGATGCGGCCCGTGGCTTTCATTGATGATGATGAAAGCATTGCTGATCGAGTTATTTCAGGCTTGCAGGTTTTCAAGCCTGAAAATATGCAGCAGATGATCGATCGAACTGGCGCTCAAGAACTACTTTTGGCCATTCCTTCGTCATCACGTGCACGTCGTCGCGAGATATTGGGATTGCTAGAGGGCTTTGCGCTGCATGTACGCAGTGTTCCCGGCTTCATGGACTTGGCAAGCGGCCGGGTCAAGGTTGACGATATCCAGGAAGTGGATATCGCTGATTTACTGGGACGTGATGCAGTGCCCGCACAGGCGGATTTATTGGAGCATTGCATCAAAGGTCAATGTGTTTTAGTCACGGGCGCGGGAGGCTCAATTGGCTCTGAGCTATGTCGTCAGATTCTGTCGTTGAACCCAACAACGTTATTACTGTTCGAACACAGCGAGTTCAATCTTTACAGCATCCTTTCTGAGCTTGAGCAACAGGTGAGTCGCGAATCGCTCTCGGTTAAAGTGCTACCGATTTTGGGATCGGTTCGGAATTCTCAGAAGCTGCTCGATCTGATGAATACCTGGAAGGTTGATACGGTTTATCACGCTGCGGCTTATAAGCATGTGCCCATGGTTGAGCACAATATCGCGGAAGGGGTCCTTAATAACGTTATCGGCACACTCAACACTGCTCAGGCAGCCCTTCAGGCAGGAGTGGAGAACTTTGTTTTGATCTCCACAGACAAGGCCGTACGCCCGACCAATGTGATGGGGAGTACCAAGCGATTAGCTGAGATGACGCTTCAGGCTCTCAGCCATGAGGTGGCCCCTGTCTTGCTGGGCGATAATTCAAACGTAGTCAGGGTCAATAAAACTCGTTTCACTATGGTTCGTTTCGGCAATGTGTTGGGCTCATCGGGTTCAGTGATTCCTCTATTCCATAAGCAGATCAAAGCCGGTGGCCCACTGACTGTCACTCATCCTAAGATTACCCGATACTTCATGACCATTCCTGAGGCGGCCCAATTGGTTATCCAGGCCGGCTCCATGGGGCAGGGTGGTGATGTCTTTGTTCTTGATATGGGTGAGCCGGTACGCATTGTCGAACTGGCTGAGAAGATGATCCATCTTTCAGGTCTAAGCGTGCGCTCCGATAAGAACTTGCATGGCGACATTGAAATCGAATTCACAGGGCTTCGTCCTGGAGAAAAGCTTTACGAAGAATTGCTGATTGGCGACAACGTAATCGCTACGCAGCATCCAATGATCATGTGTGCCAATGAGGACATGTTGTCTTGGAGTGAACTCAAGCAAAAACTTGAACAATTGCTTGACGCAGTAGATCAGGACGACTATCCACGAGTTCGACAATTGTTACGTGAAACAGTCAGTGGATATTCACCTGAGGGTGAAATTGTGGACTGGATTCACCTGCAGCATCGGACTGAGCCCTAGTCAATACACACCCTGCAACTGACACATTTTTGACACCCTCCAACCATCGCCTAAGTTTGGAGTACAGCTCAGGAAAGCTGTTTCCACTTAACGATGTATTGGAGTGTCACTTATGCGTATTGCCTTTCTCTCTTCGATGTTTTTGGCTTTGATGGTCGGTGTTTCCAGCGTGACTCATGCTGCTCCTGTGGCCGAAGCAGGTGCACCGGTCGTGGCTGCGGCGGCTTCACCCGATGTTCAAGTGATGACAATCAACCTCAATACGGCAGATGAGGCGACACTTCAGCGCGAACTGTCCGGTGTGGGTGCCACCAAGGCTAAAGCAATTGTTGCTTACCGTGAGGCAAACGGTGCTTTTGCTTCGGCTGATGAGTTGCTGGAAGTCAAAGGCATAGGCAAGGCCATTTTCGACAAGAACCGGGATCGGGTTGCCGTTAACTAAGTAAAGCGCGGGAATGCAGAAGGCCAGTCAATGACTGGCCTTTTTTGTTTGCAGCCGCTTTTACTCGACTGATTGCTTCAGTGTTTTACGTGTTACATCCAGGATTTTTTCTCTTAATGCGTCACTTTCAGCGCTTCGGGCAAGCACCAATGCGCCCACCAAGCTGGCGAATATCATGATGCTCTGATCTTGCGCCTCTGTGCCCGGCAGCGTGCTTTCGATTTGTTTGAGCCTTGCGTTGATAACGCTGTCGGTCGTCGGGCTGGCATGTCCTTGCTGTGCCATTTCTGCAGACATGGTTGGCAATGGGCAGCCTTCATGGGGCGAGGTCACGTGCCATTGCGACAGGTAGGCATCAATAAACACATGCAGCGGCTGCGGCTGGCTGAATATATCGGCACACAGGCCATCGACTTCATATGCTGCCTGTTGCAGGGCTTTTTCAACCAGTTCGTTTTTTGAGGCGAAGTGAGCGTAAAAGCCACCGTGGGTCAGGCCCAGTGATTTCATCAGGGGCTGCAGGCCGGTTGCTCCAATCCCGTCACGTCGAAACAGGCAGGCGGCTTCTTTAATAATGCGTTGATGCGTCAGGGCTTTGTGGTCGGGTGAGTAACGCATGGCTGCAGCCTCTTAATGCAATGACGCATCATAGCCCTGAGTTTCGAGCCATTGCACAGACACTTCGTGCATTTGTGTATAGGCATTTGTCCTCAGAGCTCATCCTTGAACGAGCGCTGAGGACTGCCCACGTTTTACCGGTCCTTTGATTCTTTTGCGTCCATTTCAGCATTGCGTTCAGCAACGCGTTTGCGCTGCTCATCGGTCAGTTCCACTTTGTCGGCGGTGTCACGCAGGGTCATCAGGCCGCCAACTATAGCGCCGATGACTACGATGAGTATTATCCAACCATACCAGGGCATTGTGTTCTCCTTGAAGGGCACGTGGCTGAGCAAAAAATTTGCGAAGCGTTGTGCTGTCTATCCCGTTAAGTGTGTGAGTAATCAGTGATTTCATTGTAGGCCGGTTATTTTTTCGTGCGCGTGTGATCACCTCAAGATGATTAAAGTCATGAAAATACGATCATCGGGTGCCGGTAGGCGGCGGCTTCCGCTACAATGCGCGCCGATTTCGACCAGCCTGAGAACCCGCTAATGTCCGACTGCCAGACTCCTATCATCGTCGCCCTGGATTACCCAACGCGTGACGCCGCACTGAAATTGGCTGATCAGTTGGACCCGAAACTGTGCCGCGTAAAAGTGGGCAAAGAGCTGTTCACCAGTTGCGCTGCTGAGATTGTCGGTACGTTGCGTGACAAAGGCTTTGAGGTCTTTCTGGACCTAAAATTCCATGACATCCCCAACACCACCGCGATGGCCGTAAAGGCTGCTGCCGAGATGGGCGTGTGGATGGTTAACGTTCACTGTTCGGGCGGCTTGCGCATGATGGCTGCCTGCCGTGAAGAGCTGGACAAGCGTACCGGCCCGCAACCGTTGTTGATTGGTGTCACGGTATTGACCAGCATGGAGCGTGAGGACCTCGCTGCCATCGGCCTGGACATCGAGCCACAAGAGCAAGTGTTGCGTTTGGCTGCTTTGGCACAAAAGGCCGGTATGGATGGGCTGGTGTGCTCGGCTCTGGAAGCGCAAGCGCTGAAGGCCGCACACCCGTCGCTGCAATTGGTAACGCCAGGGATTCGTCCTGCTGGCAGTGCTCAGGATGACCAGCGTCGCATTTTGACTCCACGTCAGGCGTTGGATGCGGGTTCTGATTACCTGGTTATTGGTCGCCCGATCAGCCAAGCGGCTGATCCGGGCAAAGCATTGGCTGCCGTGGTTGCCGAAATAGCTTAAGCTCGCCAGTGATGTCGCCGCAGCCCGGGCTGCGGCGACATGGGGTTTAAACCTTCAGTACCAACTTGCCGAAGTTTTCCCCGCTGAACAGCTTGAGCAGGTTTTCAGGGAAGGTCTCCAGCCCTTCAACAATGTGCTCCTTGCTTTTCAATTGCCCTTTGCTCAGCCAAACAGCCATTTCTTGTGCGGCCGCAGCGTAACGGTCGGCATAGTCCATCACCACAAACCCTTCCATACGCGCACGATTGACCAGCAATGACAGATAGTTGGCCGGCCCTTTGACGGATTCCTTATTGTTGTACTGACTGATCGCACCGCAGATGATTACGCGCGCCTTGAAGCGCAAGCGACTGAGCACCGCGTCCAGAATATCGCCGCCCACGTTGTCGAAATACACGTCGACCCCTTTAGGGCATTCACGTTTCAGGCCGGCGAGAACGTCTTCGTTCTTGTAGTCAATCACGCCGTCAAAACCCAGTTCGTCAATCAGGTAGGCGCATTTGTCTTTCCCGCCTGCTATACCGACCACATGACAGCCCTTGAGCTTGGCGATTTGCCCGGCAATGCTGCCAACGGCGCCCGCAGCACCAGAAATCACCACAGTGTCTCCGGCTTTCGGTGCTCCAATGTCGAGCAATGCGAAGTAGGCGGTCATGCCGGTCATGCCCAGCGCTGACAAGTACACCGGCAAAGGCACCAGTTTGGGATCAACTTTGTAGAAACCGCGGGTTTCCCCAACGAAGTAATCCTGCACACCCAGCGCGCCGTTCACGTAATCACCGACGCTAAAGTCCGGATGCTTCGAGGCAACGACTTTGCCGACGCCCAAAGCGCGCATCACGTCCCCAAGAGCCACAGGGGGGATGTAGGACTTGCCTTCATTCATCCACCCGCGCATTGCGGGGTCGAGGGACAGGTATTCATTTTTAACCACGATTTGCCCATCGCCGGGCTCAGCCACAGGCACCTGTTGGTAGGTGAAAATGTCGCGGGTTACTGCGCCGACGGGGCGTTTGGCGAGAAGGAATTGGCGGTTAGTCTCGGCGGTCATCGTAGGCACTCATCATTAAGGCAAAGGAGGTTGATAGACGTTCTGGGCCGTGTCGGCAAGCGAACATGATCTTACGAATGCTTTTTCATCAATTGGGGTGATGTTGGTAGGCGGAGTTATATCACTTCGATAAATAAGTTGTTTGGGTGTGCCTACACTGAAAACAGATTTTCCCCTTTGAGGATAAGAATAATGAGCATGACGTTTTCCGGGCGAGTGGCTGTGGTGACCGGGGCCGGTGCAGGTATCGGGCGGGCCGCGGCACTGGCCTTCGCGGCCGAGGGCTTGAATGTCGTTGTGGCCGATCTGGATGCCGCGAGCGGGGAGGGCACTGTCGAGCTGATCAAGGCCGCCGGTGGCAGCGCAGCATTTGTACGTTGCAATGTCGCCCTTGAGGCGGACGTCAGGCATTTGATGGAGCAGACCCTCAGCACTTATGGCCGTCTGGATTACGCCTTCAACAATGCTGGCATCGAAATCGAGCACGGCCGCTTGGCGGACGGTACAGAGGATGAATTCGACGCAATCATGGGCGTGAACGTTAAAGGTGTGTGGTTGTGCATGAAATATCAGTTGCCTCTGATGCTCAGCCAGGGCGGTGGAGCGATCGTCAATACCGCGTCTGTGGCAGGCCTTGGCGCCGCACCGAAGATGAGTATCTACTCGGCGTCAAAACACGCGGTGATTGGTCTGACAAAGTCGGCGGCCATTGAATACGCGAAGAAAAAGATCCGCGTCAATGCGGTGTGCCCTGGCGCGATTGACACAGATATGTTCCGCCGCGCATACGAGGCAGATCCGAGAAAGGCGGAGTTTGCTGCGGCGATGCATCCGGTCGGGCGAGTGGGCACAGTAGAAGAGGTCGCGAGTGCTGTGCTGTACCTGTGTTCGGACGGTGCAGCATTTACCACGGGCCATGCCTTGGCAATTGATGGCGGGGCTTTAGCGATTTAATGAAACCGCTGAAGGCTGCGATCTTTTGATGTTGAAAAAGATCGCAGCCCACATTGAGCCATGATTCAGCGGGTTTTCCAGTTCAAAATCATCAGCGTCAACACGCCTGCCACGATGCCCCAGAACGCTGAGCCGACCGAGAACAGGCTCATCCCTGATGCGGTGACCATAAACGTTACCAGCGCAGCTTCTCGCTCTTTGGACTCCGTCATGGCAATAGTCAGGCCGTTGATGATCGAGCCAAACAGCGCCAAGGCCGCAATCGACAGCACCAACTCCTTAGGGAAGGCGGCAAACAAGGCGGCCAATGTGGCGCCAAAAATGCCTGCAATGCCATAGAAAATCCCGCACCACATGGCCGCGGTGTAACGCTTTTTGGGGTCTTCATGGGCATGTGGCCCGGTGCAGATGGCCGCGCTGATGGCCGCCAGGTTGATCCCGTGCGAACCAAAAGGCGCGAGCAGCAGCGAGGCCACACCCGTGGTGGTAATCAGCGGCGAAGCGGGCACGGTGTAACCGTCGGCGCGCAGCACGGCGATGCCCGGCATGTTCTGCGAGGTCATGGCGACCACAAACAACGGGATGCCGATGCTGATGGTGGCTGCCAGCGAAAAGGAAGGCGTGGTCCACACCGGCACGGCCACTTCCAGGGCGAAACCATTGAAATCCAGCAGCCCGAGCAACCCCGAAATCACGATGCCAATCACCAGCGCTGCCAATACCGCGTAGCGCGGCGACAGGCGTTTGACGATCAGGTAGGTGAAAAACATGCCGATGACCAGGCCGGTCTGATGCTGCGCAGCGACAAATATCTCGCTACCGATCTTGAACAAGATACCGGCCAGCAAGGCCGCAGCCAGGGACGCCGGAATGCGTTTGACCAAGCGCTCAAAACTCCCGGTCACCCCACAGATAATCACCAGCACGGCACATGTGATGTACGCACCGATGGCCTCGTGGTAACTGACGCCCCCCAAACTGGTAATCAGCAGCGCGGCGCCGGGCGTTGACCAAGCGATGGTAATGGGGGTGCGATAACGCAGGGATAAGCCTATGCTGCAAATGGCCATACCAATGGACAGCGCCCAAATCCATGAAGAGATTTGTCCGCTGGTCAAACCTGCTGCCTGGCCTGCTTGAAACATCAGCACCAATGAGCTGGTATAGCCGGTCATCATTGCAATGAAACCCGCGACCACCGCAGAAGGTGAGGTGTCGGCCAACGGGTGCAAGCGTGGCTGAGTGGCGTCGGTCATAAAACGCAATTCCTTGTACTGGGCAGAGTGCTCTGCAAAAGCTGTTCTTGATAAGACAGTGAACAGAGCGCAAGCCTAAACGCAAAAGTAACATTTCATTGCAATACAGCCGGGATATCAAACGGCCATACAGTCGTGCATACACTCGGGCTTGTGTACAATGCGGCCAGTTTTCTTGCATTAATTCATTGTCAGCGAGGCCCGTTTACGTATAAACGTAACGCTCAATTTGCCGCCGCTTTTCCCATTCGAGTGCCCATGAACGAACAGTTGCAGCCTCTCAAGAAACCCACCCGCGCCGGCAAGGCCGGTCGCAGCGGAACCCAGGACGATATTGTCTACGCGCATATCTTCGAGGCCATTCTCGAACAGCGTCTGGCACCGGGCACAAAATTGAGCGAAGAGGCGCTGGGCGAAATCTTTGGCGTGAGTCGGACCATTATCCGTCGAGCACTCTCGCGCCTGGCCCATGAAGGGGTTGTGTTGCTGCGCCCCAATCGTGGCGCAGTGGTAGCCAGCCCGAGTGTTGAAGAAGCGCGTCAGGTTTTTCTTGCTCGGCGTCTGGTGGAAAAAGCCATTACGGAATTGGCCGTGGTTCATGCCACGGCGGACGATCTGGCTGAGTTGCGCAAAATGGTCCAGGATGAGCGCGACAGTTTCTCGCGGGGCGATCGTGGTGCAGGTATTCGGTTGTCGGGCGAGTTTCACTTGAAGCTGGCTGAAGCCGCTAAAAATGCGCCGCTGATCAGCTTCCAGCGCAGCCTGGTGTCGCAAACATCGTTGATTATTGCCCAGTACGAAAGCGGCAACCGCTCACACTGTTCCTACGACGAGCACATGCAACTGATCGATGCCATCGAAGCCCGTGACGGTGCGCTGGCAGTGGACCTGATGATGCATCACATGGACCACATCGACAGCAAGCTCAACCTCGACGAAGAAGGCGCCTCGGACGATCTGCATGCAGTGTTCTCGCACCTCCTGCAAACCAAAGGCAAAAGCCATCGCTAACCTGTAGTCGCTGACGAGGCACGAGGCTGCGATGGGTTGCGAAGCGGCCCCATAAGGCGGTCCTGCGGTCCTGCGGCCCGCATCGCAGCCTCGTCCCTGGTCAGCGACTACAAGTGTTCTTAGCAGTCCCTTAACGCTGATGCACCAGGTTCCCTGCTGCATACGTCTGCTCAACCGTGCGGTCATCCCCCAAGGTCATCAACACAAACAACGTGTCGGCGATGTCTTTGGATTGTTGCAGGCGATAGCTCATCAGCGGCGTAGCGTTGTAGTCCAGTACCACAAAGTCTGCATCGGTACCCGGTTTCAGCGTGCCGATCTTGTCTTCCAGGCGCAGCGCCCGCGCCCCACCCAGGGTAGCCAAATACAACGACTTGAACGGGTTGAGGCGTGCGCCTTGCAATTGCATGACCTTATAGGCTTCGTTCAAGGTGTTGAGCAGCGAGAAGCTTGTCCCGGCGCCTACGTCGGTGCCCAAGCCAACATTGAGCTTGTGCTTTTCGGCCATCGGCAAGTTGAACAGGCCGCTGCCCAAAAACAGGTTGGACGTCGGGCAGAAGGCCACGGCGGAGCCGGTTTCAGCCAGGCGTGCGCATTCTTCGTCGCACAGGTGTACGCCGTGGGCAAAGACCGAACGTTCGCCCAAGAGTTGGTAATGGTCGTACACGTCCAGATAGCCCTTGCGCTCCGGGAACAGCGATTTTACCCACTCGATTTCCTGAAGGTTTTCGCTGATATGGGTGTGCAAATACACGTCCGGGTATTCGCTCAACAACTTGCCCGCCAGGCTTAGTTGCTCTGGCGTGCTGGTCGGCGCGAAACGCGGGGTAACGGCGTAGTGCAAGCGACCTTGACCATGCCAGCGCTCAATCAGCGCCTTGCTGTCGTTGTAGCCAGATTCGGCAGTATCTGTCAGATACTCCGGCGCATTGCGGTCCATCATGACTTTGCCTGCGATCAGGCGCAGGTCCAGACGTTGGGCGGCTTCGAACAGGGCGTCCACCGATTGCGGGTGCACACTGCCGAAGACCAGGGCTGTGGTTGTGCCGTTGCGTAGCAGCTCTTTCAGGAAAATATCCGCGACCTTCTCGGCATGTGCCTTGTCGGCGAACTGGTTTTCGCACGGGAACGTGTAGGTGTTCAACCAGTCGAGCAACTGTTCGCCGTAGGCGCCAATCATCCCGGTCTGTGGGAAATGGATATGGGTGTCGATAAAGCCCGGAGTAATCAGCGCATCGCTGTAGAAGGTAATGTCAGTGTCGGCAGGCAGTGAGGCGAGCAGGTCTGCGGCATTGCCCAGCGCGGTAATTTTGCCGTCCTCGACCACCAGCAGGCCATCTTCAAAATACTCGTAGGAGGCCTCGATCCCGACTTCGGCGGGGTCGGCGATGCTGTGCAGAATGGCGGCGCGATAGGCTTTACAGGTCATAACAACTCTCAGTGCGTGGCATGGCTGCGTCGCGAAGACGCCAGCAATTGTGTAAGGGGTTCAGCGCCAATCGGTTCGGCGCAGGCAGTGTGCTGGCCGAAGTGGGCGTTATAAGTGGCGATAATTTCGCCGGCGATGGAGATCGCGATTTCAATCGGTAACTTGCCCTTCACCTCATTTAAGCCCATCGGGCAGCGCATACGCTGCAAAGGGGCGGCGCTGATGCCGCGCTCACGCAGGCGATGTTCAAACTTCATGCGCTTGGTTTTTGAGCCAATTAAGCCGAAGTAGGCAAAGTCGTTGCGTTTGAGCAGGGCGGCGCTGAGTTCCAGATCCAGGGCGTGATTATGCGTCATGACGATGCAGTAGCAACCCGCAGGCAGCGTATTGATTTCATCAATCGGGTCTTCGCAGACTATTTTGCGTACTCCGGCCGGTATCAATGCCGGGAATTCTTGCTCCCGCGAATCAATCCAGCGCACCCGGCAGGGCAAGCTGGCCAGCAGGGGCACCAGTGCTCGGGCGACATGCCCGGCGCCGAACACCGCTATGTGTGCTTGAACCTGACTCATGGGTTCAAACAGCAGGACGGCCACGCCGCCACAGCATTGGCCAAGACTGGCGCCGAGGCTGAAGCGTTGCACTTGCGGCCCTTGTGAGTGGGCAGCGAGCATCTCGCGGGCGATGTGCATGGCTTTAAATTCAAGATGGCCACCACCGATGGTGTCGTAGATCTGGCTGGCGCTGATCAGCATCTTTGCCCCCGCATTCCGGGGCGTTGAGCCTTGTTCTTCGATAAGCGTGACCAGTACGCTCGGTTCGCCCTGTTGCTGCAAATCGGCCAGTGCGCGGATCCAGTCATTCATGCTTACCTCCCGCGATATGTCGACGCATCTGCTCACAGCCCCACAACACCCGTTCCGGCGTGGCAGGCGTATCAATATCAGGCTGCACGCGGTAATCGGCGAGGCTCGCGACCGCATCTTTTATCGCGCACCACGCGGCAATGCCGAGCATAAACGGCGGCTCGCCCACGGCTTTGGAATGGAACACCGTGTCTTCCGGGTTTTTGCGGTTTTCGACCAATTTCACCCGCAGATCCATCGGCATGTCGGAAACCGCCGGGATCTTGTAGCTGGCCGGGCCGCTGGTCAGCAGCTTGCCCTTGGCGTTCCACACCAGTTCTTCGCTGGTCAGCCAGCCCACGCCCTGCACATAGCCACCTTCAACCTGGCCCACATCAATAGCCGGGTTCAGCGAGGCGCCCACGTCATGCAGGATGTCGGTGCGCAACATTTTGTATTCGCCGGTCAGGGTGTCGACGATCACCTCTGCGCAGGCAACCCCAAAAGCGTAGTAGTAAAACGGTCGCCCACGGGCCTGGCTGCGGTCGTAAAAGATCTTTGGGGTTTTGTAATAGCCGGTACTGGAGAGCGAGACTTGGCCGAAGTAGGCCTGCTGGATCAGTGCTGCAAAACTCAGAATCTGTTCACCGATGCGCACCAATCCGTTATGGAACACCACGTCCTGGGCGCTGACCTGGTACTTTTCTGCGGCAAACTCAATTAAGCGTTGCTTGATGGTTTGCGCCGCATTTTGCGCTGCCTTGCCATTCAGGTCTGCACCGCTGGAGGCTGCCGTGGGTGAGGTGTTGGGCACTTTCTCGGTATGCGTGGCGGTGATGTGCACGCGGTCGACCTCCACCTGAAACACCTCGGCCACCACTTGCGCGACCTTGATATTCAGGCCCTGGCCCATTTCTGTGCCGCCGTGGTTCAAGTGAATGCTGCCATCGGTGTAAATGTGGATCAGCGCTCCGGCCTGGTTGAGAAAGCTGGCAGTGAACGAAATGCCGAATTTGACCGGGGTGAGGGCCAGGCCTTTTTTCAGGATCGGGCTGCTGGCATTGAAGGCCTTGATCGCTGCACGGCGCTGCGCGTATTGGCTGCTGGCTTCGAGATCGGCGGTCATTTCATGGAGCAAGTTGTGCTCCACGGTTTGGTAATAGTGAGTCACGTTGCGCTCGGTTTTGCCGTAGTAATTGACCTTGCGCACCGCCAGCGGGTCCAGGTGCAAATGCCGGGCAATCCGGTCCATGACCTCCTCAATGGCGACCATGCCTTGCGGGCCGCCGAAGCCGCGGTACGCCGTGTTCGAGGCGGTGTTGGTCTTGCAGCGGTGCCCATGGATTGTGGCATCGCCCAGGTAATACGCGTTGTCAGCGTGAAACATGGCGCGGTCAACAATGGACCCCGACAAGTCGGGCGAGTAGCCGCAGTTAGCCGCCAGATCCAGTTGGATGCCCTGCAACTGCCCGTTGTCATCGAAACCGACGTCGTACTCGATATAAAACGGATGGCGCTTGCCGGTCATCTGCATGTCTTCGGTGCGCGGCAGGCGCATCTTGGTCGGTTGCCCGGTCAGGTGTGCAATCACCGCACACAAGCATGCGGGGCTGGCGGCCTGGGTCTCTTTGCCACCAAAGCCGCCGCCCATGCGGCGCATGTCGACTGCGACTTTATTCATCGGCACGCCTAGCACTTCGGACACCAGCTTCTGGATCTCGGTCGGGTGCTGGGTTGAGCAGTACACGATCATGCCGCCGTCTTCAGTGGGCATGACTGAAGAGATCTGCGTTTCAAGGTAAAAGTGCTCTTGCCCGCCGATGTGCAGTTGACCTTGCAGCCGATGGGTGGCCTGGCTCAGCGCGCTGCTGGCGTCGCCGCGCCGGTGAGTGTGGCTGTCGAGCACAAAGTTTTTTTTGCGTAGCGCCTCGACTACATCGAGCACTGGCTCCAGGTCTTCGTACTCGATTACGGCCGCCATTGCGGCCTTGCGGGCGGTGTCCAGGTCGCTGGCGGCCACCGCCAGTACCGGCTGCCCTACAAACTCCACGGTATCGATGGCCAATAACGGATCGCCCGGCAGCAGCGGGCCGATATCCTTAAGGCCGGGGATGTCCTCGTGGGTGATCACCCGTCGCACACCGGCAAAGGCGTAGCAGGGCGCGGTATCGATGCGGATGATGCGTGCGTGGGCCCGGTCAGACAAACGCGCGTACACGTGCAACTGGTTGGGGAATTCCAGCCGGTCATCGATGTACTGTGCCTCGCCCGACACATGTTTATCTGCGCTGTCGTGTTTGACGCTGCGGCCCACACCGGTTTTCAAATCCTGGGCAAACAGGGTGCTCAGTTCAGCCTGAGACAGTTCGATCGCGTGAGGGTTAGACATAAGCCGTTACCCGCGTTTGGAGGTCCGGGGTTTGCTGTTCGATAAAGTATTTGCGCAACAGGTTTTGCGCGCACAGCAAGCGATATTCTTTGCTGGCGCGAAAGTCCGAGAGCGGGCTGAAATCCTGCGACAAGGCGTTGCAGGCTCGCTCCACCGTTGCGCTGTTCCAGGGCGCTTTGTGCAAGACGGCCTCGCAGGCGCTGGCGCGTTTGGGCGTGGCCGCCATGCCGCCGAAGGCCACACGGGCATCCATCACCACGCCATTTTCGATGTGCAGATTGAACGCGGCGCACACGGCGCTGATGTCGTCATCCAGACGTTTGGAGATTTTATAGGCGCGAAACAGATGGCTGGCTTTGGCGCGCGGGATGACGATTTTCTCGATGAATTCGCCTTCAGCTTGGGCGGTCACCCGGTAGTCCAGAAAGTAATCTTCCAGCGCCAGCGTGCGACGTGTAGCCCCTTTGCGTAAGACCAGTTGTGAGCCGAGGGCGATCAGCAGGGGGGGCGAATCACCAATGGGCGAAGCGTTGCCAATGTTGCCGCCCAAAGTGCCTTGGTTGCGAATTTGCAGCGAGGCAAAACGCTGTAATAGTTCGCCAAAGTCCGGGTATTCGGCGTTAAGCGTTTGGTAGATGTCTGCGAGGGTCACTGCGGCGCCGACTTCGAGGCGATCTGCAAAGCGTTCGATGCGCTTTAGCTCGGCAATCTGCCCCAGAGCAATCATTACCGGCAGGCTGCGGTGAAGTTGCGTGACCTCCAGCGCCAAGTCGGTCCCGCCCGCCAGCAGGCGCGCCTGTGGATGCGCTGCATAGGCCCGAGCCAGCTCGTCAAGGGTAAGGGGCAGCAGGCAACGGTTGTCGCCGTTATTAAGCTCGCTGGCGCCGACAGGGCGGATGGCCTTGAGTTTGGCCAGGGTTGCTCCGTGTTGCGCATCAAATTGGTCCGCAGGCGCTGAGTGGCAGGCTTGCGCCGCGGCGGCCAGAATTGGTCGATAGCCGGTGCAGCGGCAGAGGTTGCCGGCCAGTGCTTCGTGGGCCTGCTGGTGGTTGGCGTCAGGGCTGTTTTTTTGCAGGGCAAACAGCGACATGACAAAGCCGGGCGTACAAAAGCCGCATTGCGAGCCGTGGCAGTCGACCATCGCCTGCTGCACGCTGTGGAGCTGGCCCTGGTGTTTGAGGTCTTCAACGCTGATCAACTGCTTGCCATGCAAGGTCGAAACGAAGGTCAGGCAGGCATTGAGGCTGCGATAGCGCAGGCCTTCAGTGCCTTGCTCGTCAGTATGCAACTCACCAACAACCACTGTGCAGGCGCCGCAATCACCGCTGGCACAGCCTTCCTTGGTGCCGGGTTTGTGCAGGTGCTGACGCAGGTAATTGAGTACCGTGAGGTTGGGGTCCAGTACGTGTTCAGTGCGTAGCGTCTGATTAACTAAAAACTGGATCACGGGCGGCCTCGCACTGCACTATTTTTATCGGGCGGGATGAATTGAATCTAGTCATTGCTGACTTCAGGGTCAAGAAATGCCAGTGAGTCATCCCGGTGATTGATCACGACACGCTTTATTTGCTTATTTCGTGCCACATTCGGCGCCCGAGACACTCTGCTTGCACCGCGCAAGTGCGTTACACTCCGCCGCCTGCACTGATCGAAGATTTTGAAGGTACAACATGACGTTCAAGGCGCCGGATAGCCTCGCCGAGCAAATAGCTCACCACCTCGCTGAGCGGATTATTCGTGGCGAGCTCAAGCCTGGAGAACGCATTCAAGAACAGAAGGTAACGCTGGCGCTCAATGTCAGCCGCGGCTCTGTGCGCGAAGCGTTGTTAATCCTGGAGCGTCGACACTTGATCGCGATCCTTCCACGGCGTGGCGCACATGTCACCGAGCTCACTGCACATAAGGTTCAGAGCCTGTGTACGTTGATGAGCGAGATGTACATCCTGCTCGGCAATGCCGTTGCGCAGCGCTGGACAGCGCCGTCTGACCTGGGGCCTTTCCTGCAAATCCAGCAGCGTCTGGTCGACAGCTACGAGCGCCAGGACATCAGCGCCTTTGTTGAAGACAGCTTCAACGTAATGCGCGCTGCCTACCCGTTTGCCGACAACCCGTATCTGCAAGAAACCGTCGAGAACCTGCACCCGGCCATGAGCCGTGCCTATTACCTGGCACTGGAACAGCGCAAGGCCGAGATGAGCGAGTTTCTGGCGCTGTTCGCGGAGTTGCTTGAGGCGGTTCTGGCGCGGGATTTTTCGCAAATTCGTGTCGTACTGAGCCGATATGCTCAGCGCAGCTGTGACCTGGTGTTGTCCGCCTTGACGGTTGCCTGAACGTGCGTCTCAAGTGCATCAAACTGGCGGGCTTCAAATCCTTCGTTGACCCGACAACGGTTAACTTTCCGAGCAATATGGCGGCGGTGGTCGGCCCCAACGGTTGCGGCAAGTCGAACATTATCGACGCCGTGCGTTGGGTAATGGGCGAAAGCTCGGCTAAAAACCTGCGCGGCGAGTCGATGACCGACGTCATCTTCAACGGCTCCACCAGCCGTAAACCCGTGAGTCAGGCCAGTATTGAACTGGTGTTTGATAACTCCGACGGCACGCTGCTGGGTGAATATGCGGCCTACGCCGAGATCTCCATCCGCCGCAAGGTGACCCGCGACAGCCAGACCACTTACTACCTCAACGGTACCAAATGCCGTCGTCGTGACATCACCGATATTTTCCTCGGCACCGGCCTGGGGCCGCGCAGCTACTCGATCATCGAGCAGGGCATGATCTCCAAACTGATCGAGTCCAAGCCCGAAGACCTGCGCAACTTTATCGAAGAAGCGGCCGGCATCTCCAAGTACAAGGAGCGGCGTCGCGAGACCGAAAACCGCATTCGTCGCACCCACGAAAACCTCGCGCGGCTGACCGACTTGCGTGAAGAGTTGGGTCGCCAGCTTGAGCGTTTGCACCGTCAGGCCCAGGCCGCCGAGAAGTACCAGGAATACAAAGCCGAAGAGCGTCAGCTCAAGGCGCAGTTGTCCGCATTGCGCTGGCAAGCCCTGAACGAGCAGGTGGGGCAGCGTGAAACGATCATTGGCGATCAAGAGGTCAGCTTTGAAGCGTTGGTCGCTGAGCAGCGCAATGCCGATGCCAGCATCGAACGCCTGCGTGACGGGCATCACGACCTGTCAGAACGCTTTAATTTGGTGCAAGGGCGCTTCTACTCGGTGGGCGGCGACATCGCCCGCGTCGAGCAAAGCATCCAGCACGGTCAGCAACGTTTGCGTCAGTTACAAGACGACTTGCGAGAAGCCGAGCGCTCGCGCCTTGAAACCGAGTCGCACTTGGGCCATGACCGCACGATGCTGGCGACGCTGGGTGAAGAGCTCGAAATGGTGGTGCCCGAGCAGGAGCTGACCAGCGCCGCCGCTGAAGAATCGGCGGCCGCGCTCGAAGAATCCGAAGTCACCATGCATGCCTGGCAAGAGCAGTGGGATGCCTTCAACCTGCGCTCGGCTGAGCCGCAACGTCAATCCGAAGTACTGCAAGCGCGTATCCAGCAGTTGGAAACCAGCATGGAGCGCGTGGCTGAACGTCAGCGTCGTTTGGCCGAAGAGCGTGCCTTGCTCGCCGCAGACCCGGAAGATGCAGCGATCCTTGAACTGAGTGAGTTGCTGGCGACCAGCGAGCTGACCCAAGAAGAGCTGCAAGCCAGCGAAGAACAGGTGATCGAGCGTCTTGAGCAAGTGCGTCACGACTTGCAGCAAGCCACGCAAAATCAGCAGCAGGCCCAGGGCGAGTTGCAGCGGCTTAACGGTCGTCTGGCTTCCCTTGAAGCGCTGCAGCAAGCCGCGCTGGACCCTGGCGCCGGTGCAGGCGAATGGCTGCGTGAGCAGCAATTGGCTGAGCGTCCACGTCTGGCGGAAGGCCTGCGGGTTGAAGCCGGATGGGAGCTTGCGGTCGAAACGGTGCTGGGTGCCGACCTCCAGGCCGTGTTGGTGGATGATTTTTCCCAAGTGGATCTGGCGGGCTTTGCCCAAGGTGATTTACGCCTGTTCAGCGCCGACGCCACCGCGAGCCGCATCGCGGGCAGTTTGCTGGACAAAGTCGAAGCCGATTTTGACTTGGCGCCTTGGCTGGGGCAGGTCAAACCGGTTGAAACCCTTGAGCAGGCACTGGCAGCGCGTGGGCAACTGGCCGACGGTCAAAGCCTGATCAGTCGTGACGGTTATTGGGTCGGGCGTAACTTTTTGCGTGTGCGCCGCGCCAGTGAAGCCGAAAGCGGCGTGCTGGCCCGCGGTCAGGAAATCCAGCATCTGGGGGTTGAGCGCGAAGAGCGTGAAGCCACCCTGGCGACCCTTGAAGATCAGTTGCAACGCTTGCGTGAGCAGCAAGTCGCCCAAGAAGACGCGCGTGAGCAGGTTCGTCGCCGCTTGCAGGACGAAGCCCGTCAACAAGGCGAGATAAAAGCCAAGCTGTCGGCCAGCAAAGCCAAAGTTGAACAGTTGACTTTGCGTCGTCGGCGGCTTGACGAAGAGCTGGCCGAGCTCAGCGAGCAGCGTGCGCTGGAGCATGAACACGTTGGTGAGGCGCGCCTGAACTTGCAGCAAGCGCTGGATGCGATGGCCACTGACACCGAGCAGCGCGAGCTGCTGCTGGCTCAGCGCGACAGCTTGCGCGAACGCCTTGACCGGGTGCGTCAAGAAGCCCGCCAGCACAAGGATCACGCCCACCAATTGGCGGTGCGCTTGGGCTCACTCAGGGCACAGCACGATTCGACCCGTCAGGCGCTGGAGCGGCTGGAGCTGCAATCTGAGCGGCTCGCTGAAAAGCGTGAGCAGCTCACCCTCAATCTGGAGGAGGGCGAAGCCCCTCTTGAAGAGCTGCGCCTTAAACTTGAAGAGTTGCTGGATAAACGCCTGAGCGTTGACGAGGAACTTAAAGTTGCGCAATTGGCTCTTGAAGATGCGGACCGTGAATTGCGCGACGCTGAAAAGCGCCGCAACCAGGCCGAGCAACAGTCTCAACTGATTCGTGGCCAGCTTGAGCAGCAGCGTATGGAATGGCAGGCGCTGACAGTTCGGCGCACGGCCTTGCAAGATCAGTTGCTGGCAGACGGTTATGACTTGCACGGGGTGCTGGCAACATTGAGTAACGAACTCAATGAGCAGCAGGCCGAAGAGGAACTTGAGCGGATTGCTGCGCGCATTCAGCGTTTGGGCGCGATTAACCTCGCGGCCATTGATGAGTATCAGCAGCAGTCCGAGCGCAAGCGTTATCTGGATGCCCAGGATGCCGATTTGGTCGAAGCACTGGACACCCTGGAAAACGTGATTCGCAAGATTGATAAAGAAACCCGCAGCCGCTTCAAAGACACCTTTGATCAGATAAATGGTGGATTGCAGGCGCTTTTCCCAAAAGTTTTCGGTGGCGGCAGCGCTTATTTGGAACTGACGGGCGAAGATTTACTCGATACAGGGGTAACGATCATGGCGAGGCCGCCGGGCAAAAAGAACAGCACGATTCATTTGCTGTCCGGTGGTGAGAAGGCATTGACGGCTCTGGCATTGGTTTTTGCCATTTTTAAACTCAATCCGGCGCCGTTTTGCATGCTCGACGAAGTTGATGCACCGCTTGATGATGCGAACGTGGGGCGCTATGCACGGTTGGTTAAAGAGATGTCACAGACAGTGCAATTCATCTACATCACCCACAACAAAATCGCCATGGAAATGGCCGATCAGTTGATGGGGGTGACGATGCATGAGCCCGGTTGTTCACGTCTTGTTGCGGTTGATGTTGAGGAAGCAATGGCAATGGTCGATGCATGAGCTATAAGCAAGTAGGGATAAAATTTTCTTCATGTAAGAAAATCCCTACGGATTTGACCGATGAGACGCGTAGGTCAGCGGCTACATGGGCCTAACTCAAGGTGACAGACGGTGTAAAGTTATCTTTGGTCGTGTTAATTTAGCGTCTAATTTTTTTGTACGTGGAAAAACGTCATTCAGAACATAGAGTTGGCGCCACGTTTTAAAGGGCTTTAGGCTCTTCTTCATAGAATCATTTTTTTAGGGGCACGGGATTACATGGAAATCGGTCTGCGCGAGTGGCTGATAGTCATCGGCATAGTGGTCATCGCCGGTATTCTTTTTGACGGCTGGCGTCGTATGCGTGGCGGTAAAGGGAAGCTCAAGTTTCGTCTTGACCGCAGTTTTTCCAATGTGCCCGACGAGGAAAACAGCGCCGAGCTGTTAGGCCCGTCACGGGTTCTGGATACGCCGGATCACAAAGAGCCGCAGCTCGATGAGCATGACCTGCCATCGGTGAGCATGCCGCCCCGTGAGAAGTCCTCCAAGCGCGGTAAACGTGCCAGTGAGCCGAGCCAGGGTGATTTGAACCTCAACCTCGATCTTGATGATGACGGTCCAAGCTTCAGTGCGCGTGACGATGATGCCCCCGTTGAAACCAAGCCACGCGGGCGTCAGACGCCAGCAGTGGCTGCGGCAGAAAGCAAAGAGCCCGCACCGGCAACCGAAGAAGTGCTGGTCATCAGCGTTATCAGCCGTGATCCGGCAGGTTTCAAAGGCCCGGCGCTGCTGCAAAACATTCTTGAGAGCGGCTTGCGTTTCGGTGAAATGGATATTTTCCACCGTCACGAAAGCATGGCTGGCAACGGCGAAGTCCTGTTCTCCATGGCCAACGCCGTGAAACCTGGCGTGTTCGATCTGGACGACATCGATCTGTTCAGCACGCCAGCGGTGAGCTTCTTCCTCGGCTTGCCAGGCCCGCGTCATCCCAAGCAGGCGTTTGATGTGATGGTGGCAGCAGCACGCAAGTTGTCCCAGGAGCTCAACGGCGAACTCAAAGACGACCAGCGCAGCGTGTTGACGGCTCAGACTATTGAGCATTACCGCCAGCGCATCGTCGAATTCGAGCGTCGTGCCCTGACTCAAAAACGCTAAAGCCGTGGGGGCCGTGTGATCGCTCCCGCTGAGTGCACTATGAATTAACACATGAGCAGCCTCGGCTGCTCATTTGCTTTGTGAGAGAAAATCCCCATGACCGCCGCCAACACCCGCATTCTAGAGCTGCGCGCTGAACTGGATCAGCATAACTACCGCTACCACGTACTCGACGAGCCGAGCATCCCGGACGCTGAGTACGACCGGCTGTTTCGTGAGCTTAAAGCCCTGGAAGCGGAGCACCCGGAACTGGTGACGGCAGATTCGCCGACCCAGCGCGTAGGCAGTGCGGCGTTGTCGGCCTTTACTCAAGTGCGTCACGAAGTGCCCATGCTGAGCCTGGGCAACGCGTTTGATGAAACCGATATGCGCGAATTTGATCGGCGTGTCAGCGAGGGGCTCGATTTGCCGGCTGGCGACCTTTTTGGCGGCGGTGCAGAAGTTGAATACAGCTGCGAGCCCAAGCTCGACGGTCTGGCGGTCAGCTTGCTGTATCAGGACGGTGTACTGGTGCGCGGTGCCACCCGCGGTGATGGCACCACCGGTGAAGACATCAGCGTCAACGTGCGCACCGTGCGCAACATCCCGCTCAAGTTGCAGGGCAGCGGCTGGCCTGCGGTGTTGGAAGTGCGTGGTGAGGTGTTTATGTCCAAGGCGGGTTTTGAGCGCCTCAATGAAGCCCAGCTTGCGGCGGGTGGCAAGACCTTTGCCAACCCGCGTAACGCAGCGGCTGGCAGCCTGCGCCAGCTGGATTCGAAAATCACCGCCAGCCGTCCGCTGGAGTTTTGCTGCTACGGGCTGGGGCAAGTTTCTGAAGAGTTTGCCGACACGCACATTGGCAATCTCAAGCAGTTGCAGCAGTGGGGCATGCCCATCAGTCACGAGTTGAAACTGGCCAAAGGCATTGCCGAGTGCCTGGACTACTTCCGTGATATTGGTGAGCGTCGTGCCTCGTTGGCGTATGAAATCGACGGCGTGGTGTTCAAGGTCAACAGCCTGGCCTCGCAACGCGAACTGGGCTTTCGCGCTCGTGAACCGCGCTGGGCAATCGCCCATAAATTCCCGGCAATGGAAGAGCTGACCGAACTGCTGGATGTTGAATTCCAGGTCGGGCGAACGGGGGCGGTCACTCCGGTTGCACGCCTGAAGCCAGTCAAGGTGGCGGGCGTGACCGTGTCCAATGCCACGTTGCACAACATGGACGAAGTGGCGCGTCTGGGCCTGATGATTGGCGACACCGTGATCATTCGCCGTGCCGGAGATGTGATCCCGCAGGTGGTGCAAGTGGTGCTCGACCGGCGCCCTGACAACGCGCGCCCGGTGCACATCCCGCAAAACTGCCCGGTGTGCGGCTCCCACGTCGAGCGCACGCAATTGATCAAGCGCAGCAAGGGCCGCGAAACCGTCAGCGAAGGTGCGGTGTACCGCTGCGTCGGGCGGCTGGCCTGTGGTGCGCAACTGAAGCAGGCGATCATCCATTTTGTCTCGCGACGGGCCATGGACATTGAAGGCCTGGGTGAAAAGAGCGTCGAGCAGTTGGTCGATGAAGGTCTGGTGAGTTCGCCGGCCGACCTGTACACCCTGTCGTTTGAGCAAATCGTCGACCTGGAAGGCTTTGCCGAACTGTCGAGCAACAACTTGTTGGCGGCCATTGCCGACAGCAAGCGTCCGACACTGGCACGTTTTATCTACGCATTGGGTATTCCTGATGTAGGCGAGGAGACAGCCAAGGTTTTGGCGCGCTCATTGGGCTCTCTGGAGCGCGTGCAGCGTGCGTTGCCGCAAGTGCTCACGTACTTGCCGGACGTGGGCCTGGAAGTGGCTCACGAGATCCACAGCTTCTTCAGCGATGACCATAACCGCCAAGTGATTGGTCAATTGCTGGAGCGCGGTCTGGAATTGCAGGATCAGGGTGAGCTGGGCGCTGAATTTGCCGCCAGCGCCACCTTGGGCGGGTTGATCGACAAACTGCACATTCCGTCTGTTGGGCTGGGCGGGGCGCAGAAGCTGGCCGACAAATTTGACATCCTTGAGCGCGTGATCAACGCCGATTGGCTGGACATGCGTCAGGCCTTGCCTGAAAAGCAAGCCAAGGCCGTGCGCGACTTCTTCGACAACCCGGACAATGCGCGACTGGCGCTGGACGTCGAAGCGCAACTGCGCGACTTCGGCATGCATTGGCAGAGCGAGAAGAAAACTGTAGAAGGCTTGCCGCTGGCCGGGCAGACCTGGGTGCTGACCGGCTCGCTGGAATTGATGAGCCGCGACGTCGCCAAAGAAAAGCTGGAAAGCCTCGGCGCCAAAGTCTCGGGCTCCGTGTCCGGCAAAACCCACTGCGTAGTAGCCGGGCCGGGAGCGGGGTCCAAATTGACCAAGGCCAACGAGCTGGGTCTCAAGGTGCTGGATGAAGAAGCGTTCGTGGCGTTCCTCAAAGAGCAGGGTATCGGCCTGTAACGGCTGCAAAACCTGTAGTCGCTGCCGCAGGCTGCGAAGGGTTGCGAAGCAATCCGTTGCCTCGTAGCCTGCGCGAGCTTCATCGCAGCCTTCGGCAGCGACTACGGAGCCAAATACATGCCCGAATCCAAGTACTTGAACCCATTCATTTTTTTATTCTTGAAGCAGCGGTTGTAAGTTTTCGTCAGATAGGTACAATGGCGCCGTTCGCTGCTAGGCGGATGTTGTTATGGTGACCCTATCGGTCCCTCCGCAACGATTACCCGTGAACCTGGTCAGAGCCGGAAGGCAGCAGCCACAGCGGGAACATTGTGTGCCGGGGTGTGGCTGGTGGGGTTGCCTCCATTTTAAGAATCCTCAATTCGCAGGGTTCTTAGTCCAGAAAAAATCTTCTCCTTTATAAATCTCGACTGCTGAATGCCCGGTCGACGTATTTTCACGTCCGCCTGAAATGCCCGGCCATGAGTGCCTGAGCAGTTAAAAGCGCGCACCGGATGCAATTTTGCCCCTGCTCCGCTAGCATTAGCCCCTTCCGCTTTTCAGACGCGACGGTTATCAATGAGTTATCAGGTTCTTGCACGTAAATGGCGTCCGCGCTCGTTCCGCGAAATGGTCGGCCAGACCCATGTGCTCAAGGCTCTGATCAACGCTCTGGACAGTCAGCGCCTGCACCACGCCTATCTGTTTACCGGTACGCGCGGCGTCGGCAAGACCACCATTGCGCGGATCATCGCCAAATGCCTGAACTGTGAAACAGGTATCACCTCGACGCCGTGCGGGACGTGTTCGGTGTGCCGCGAGATCGATGAGGGGCGTTTTGTCGACCTGATCGAGATCGACGCCGCGAGCCGGACCAAGGTTGAGGACACGCGTGAGCTGCTCGACAACGTGCAGTACGCGCCAAGCCGTGGGCGCTTCAAGGTCTACTTGATCGACGAAGTGCACATGCTTTCCAGCCATTCCTTCAATGCGCTGTTGAAAACCCTCGAAGAGCCGCCGCCCTACGTCAAATTCATTTTGGCGACCACCGATCCACAAAAACTGCCGGCAACCATTCTGTCTCGCTGCCTGCAGTTCTCGCTCAAAAACATGACCCCTGAGCGCGTTGTCGAGCATTTGACCCATGTGTTGAGTGTCGAGAACGTGCCGTTCGAAGACGATGCGCTGTGGCTGCTGGGCCGTGCCGCCGATGGTTCGATGCGTGACGCCATGAGCCTGACCGATCAGGCGATTGCCTTCGGTGAAGGCAAGGTGCTGGCGACGGATGTGCGGGCAATGCTCGGCACACTGGATCACGGTCAGGTATTTGATCTGTTGCACGCCTTGATCGAGGGCGATGCGCGGGCGCTGCTTGAGGCCGTGCGGCACTTGGCCGAACAAGGCCCGGACTGGAATGGTGTGCTCTCCGAGATCCTCAACGTTTTCCACCGCGTGGCGATTGCCCAGGCGTTGCCTGAAGGCGTCGACAACGGTCACGGCGACCGCGACCGGGTACTGTCGCTGGCGCAAGCGATGCCTGCCGAAGACGTACAGTTTTATTACCAGATGGGCCTGATCGGCCGACGCGATCTGCCGTTGGCGCCAGACCCGCGTGGTGGCTTTGAAATGGTCTTGCTGCGAATGCTGGCCTTCCGCCCGGCGGACACCGGCGATGCGCCGAGTCAGCCGCTAAAGCCAGTGGGGATCAGCCAGGCCACAGTTGATTCCGCCAACACCGTGGCGGGCTCGACGGCTGTTGCGCCGCGTGCAGAACCCGCTGCGGTGGCAGTGGCTGCGCCGGTGGTTGAAGTCGTGGCTCCTGCACCTGAAGTGGTGGCCCCTGTGGTGGCTCCTGAAGCACCGCCAGCAGCCGAAATCGACTTGCCCTGGAATGAGCGTCCGGCGCAGGTGATCGAAGACGAGATCACGCCAGAGCCTGTGCTCGAGACTGTCAGTGAGCAGCCGGATTTACCGCCCATGCCGCTGCCGACCCCGGACAGCGTGGTGCCTGACGCGCCGGAGTGGGTTGCCGAACCTGTTCACGAGCCAACGCCCGAGCAAGTCGACGCCGCGCTGTCCGGTATGGACCGCGACGATGAACCGCCGCTGGACGAAGACTACATCGAGCCGGACATGGATTCTGCGGCCTATAGTTACCTGGACGAGTTGGCCAGCGAACATGCCGTCGAGCCGCAACCCGAGCCCGAACCATTACCGGCAGCCATGCCTGCCACGGGCCTGGCCCTTGAATGGCTGAACATGTTCCCCCAATTACCGGTATCAGGGATGACGGCCAGCATTGGCGCCAACTGCACCTTGATTGCGGTTGATGGCGATGACTGGCTGTTGCACCTGGACCCAGCCCATAGCGCCCTGTTTAACTCGACCCAGCAGCGCCGCCTGAATGATGCGTTGAACCAGTTTCATCAGCGCACACTCAAAGTGACCATTGAGCTGGTCAAGCCAGAGCAGGAAACCCCGGCCCAGGCCGCTTCGCGCTTGCGTGCAGAGCGTCAGCGCCTGGCCGAAGAGTCAATCTACGCAGACCCGTTGGTCCAGCAAATGATTGAACAGTTCGGCGCAGCCGTGCGTGACGATACGATTCAACCTGTCGATGTTATTGAGGCGCAGTAACACCGGCTAGATACTGACAGCCCGCAGTCATTGTGACTGCGGGTGCATTGTGCAAATAACGTTTGAGGTGATTCCCATGATGAAAGGTGGCATGGCCGGCCTGATGAAGCAGGCGCAGCAGATGCAGGAAAAAATGGCCAAGATGCAGGAAGAACTGGCCAACGCTGAAGTCACCGGTAAGGCCGGTGGCGACATGGTGACGGTGGTCATGACCGGCCGTCACGACCTCAAGCGTGTGAACATTGACCCAAGCCTGCTTGAAGGCGTGAGCGAAGATGACCGCGAAGTGCTGGAAGACTTGTTCGCCGCTGCAGTCAACGACGCCGTGCGCAAGATCGAAGCCAACAGCCAGGACAAAATGTCCGGCGTAACCGCTGGCATGCAACTGCCACCGGGCATGAAGCTGCCGTTCTAAGGCGCTTGATAATGCCGGGCCCAGCGCCCGGCATTTTTTTGCCTGCCGGTTGGCATTTGACGCTGGCCCGGACCACGGGTATAAACCGCCTCTCGTTGTTTTGTCGGACCTTTCTCTATGAGCTTCAGCCCCCTTATTCGCCAATTGATCGATGCCTTGCGCACGTTGCCGGGTGTCGGCCAAAAGACCGCACAGCGCATGGCCCTGCAACTGCTCGAGCGTGATCGCAGTGGCGGTTCGCGTTTGGCGCTTGCCTTGAGTCAGGCGATGGACGGTGTGGGTCATTGCCGCCAGTGCAGAACCCTGACCGAAGATGACTTGTGCCCGCAGTGCGCCGACGTGCGCCGCGACGACACCTTGCTCTGCGTGGTGGAAGGGCCGATGGACGTCTACGCCATCGAACAGACCGGCTATCGCGGACGGTACTTTGTGCTCAAGGGGCATTTGTCGCCCCTGGATGGCCTTGGGCCTGAGGCCATCGGGATTCCGCAACTGATGACGCGCATTGCCGAGCAGGGCACTTTCAAGGAAGTGATCCTGGCGACCAACCCGACCGTGGAAGGTGAAGCCACTGCGCACTACATTGCCCAGTTGCTGAGCAGCAAAGGCCTGATCGCGTCGCGCATCGCCCACGGCGTCCCGCTGGGTGGCGAGCTGGAGCTGGTCGACGGCGGCACCCTGGCGCATTCGTTTGCCGGGCGTAAACCGATCGCTTTGTGACGTTTTAAACGCCACCCTCTCCCGGAGGGAGAGGGGGCTTTACCGAGGTGTTCTCAGGTTCAGCGCAAGGCATTTAGATAGCAGAAAATCTAAAGTATCCCCCAATCAGTTCCTTCTCCCTCCGGGAGAGGGCTAGGGTGAGGGTTCTTGATTTATTCAGTCAACGAAAACTCAGTCAGACAAAACGTCGGCACACCCACTTCCTGCAAGCGCGTTGAGCCGCCCAACTCGGGCAAGTCAATAATCGACGCCGCTTCAAACACCTGCGCACCCATGCGGCGCACCAGGTTCACCGCCGCCACCAGCGTCCCGCCCGTGGCGATCAAGTCGTCGACCAGCAGCAGCGAATCGCCCTCGCACAAACTGTCTGCATGCACCTCCAGAAACGCTTCGCCGTATTCCGTCTGGTAGCCTTCAGCCAATACGTCAGCGGGCAACTTGCCTTGCTTGCGAAACAGAATCAACGGTTTGTTCAGTTGATGCGCAAGCACTGAGCCAATCAGAAAACCACGGGCGTCCATGGCGCCGATATGGCTGAATTCAACTTCGACGTAACGCTCGATAAAGGCGTCGGCGATCACGCGCATGGCGCGGGGCGACTGGTAAAGCGGGGTGATGTCACGAAAGATCACGCCGGGCTTGGGGAAATCAAGCACCGGACGGATCAGGGATTTGAGGCAGAAGTCGTTGACCATGGGGGTGGGTGTCCTGGCGGGCTTCGGAGCCGCCAGTATACCCCTCATGCGGCCTGATCAGGCCTCCAGCGAACCACCGGCCAGCGCGCACAGCTTGATTGGGTCAAGAATGTGCACTTCTTTGCCTTCTGCGGTGATCAACTGGTTTTCTTGCAGGCGGGTAAACACCCGGGAGACGGTTTCCACGGCCAGGCCCAAGTAGTTGCCGATCTCGTTGCGCGACATGCTCAGGCGGAACTGGTTGGCCGAGAAGCCGCGGGCACGAAAGCGTGCAGACAGGTTGACGAGGAAGGTGGCGATGCGCTCATCGGCGGTCTTTTTCGACAGCAGCAACATCATTTGCTGATCGTCGCGAATTTCGCGGCTCATGATGCGCATCAACTGCCGGCGCAATTGCGGCAGTTGTACAGACAGTTCGTCCAGGCGCTCGAAAGGGATTTCGCAAACAGGGGTGGTTTCCAGTGCCTGAGCCGAAACCGGGTACGTTTCAGTGTCCATGCCTGACAGACCGACCAATTCGCTCGGCAAGTGAAAGCCGGTAATTTGTTCTTCGCCGCTGTCACTCAGGCTGAATGTTTTGAGTGCTCCGGAACGTACGGCGTAGACCGAACCAAAGGTGTCGCCCTGGCGAAACAGAAACTCGCCTTTCTTCAGTGGCCGACCGCGCTTGACGATTTCCTCTAACGCATCCATGTCTTCCAAATTCAACGAAAGTGGCAAACAAAGAGGGGCAAGACTGCAATCCTTGCAGTGAGCCTGGTTATGAGCGCGCAGTTTTACTGGCTCGAACATTTCTTCAATCCTTGTGGGAAAACACACATAAGATGCAAGGGTAACTCAGCACGATGGGTGAGGCTAGGGCGCACCGGGTCGCGAGTCGGCCTCAAGTTGCAAAACGCACGGTCGATAGCGTGGTAATTGATATCCATTGTGAGCGAATTCATGTCGTCGATAGGTGCAATGACGTTTGGTCAAAGTGGCATACCGCCCAGTATTGAACCGGCCAGAAACACGCAAGAGGGGCCCGCAGCCAACAAGGCATCCAAGGCCGACAAAGAAGAAGCGCCGCCACCGGCTGAAGGGGTCAAGGTGACGATCTCCGGGGCTGCCCTGAAGGCGGCCAGCGCTAGCAAGACTGAAAACAGCGATATTGAAGACAGTGGTTTGCCGGAGACCATCCAGAGCATTCTGAAGATGATCCGCGCGATCAAGAAGAAGATCGCAGAGCAAATGGCCAAGCTGCAAGCGATCATGACCAACCGCAGCCTGAGCCCGGAACAAGCCCGGTCACAGTCGATGGCGTTGCAGGCCGAAGTGGCCGGTTTGAACGCATCATTGACGACGGCCAACAACAGCTTGAACAAGGCGCTGCAAGAGTCCGGGGCGAGCAGTGAGAGCATTGTCAAAGCCGCGTCCCTGGCCATGAAGTGATGACGCGGGTTTAGATCACCCGCGAGAAGCGTTGCCGGGGCTGCTGTGCCAGATACGCGTCAAACGCCATGCACACCGAACGCACCAGCAACCGCCCTGCGGGCAGGACCGTCAGTTGGTCGTTGTTCAGTGCAATCAGGCCATCGGCCGCCATCGCCTCCAGCTCAGGCCACTGCGCAGAAAAATAGCCCCTGAAATCGATGTTGAAGGCCTGTTCGATGCGCGCGAACGGCAGGTGCAAATTGCAGATGATCTGCTGGATGACTTCGCGGCGAATCCGGTCGTCCTGATTACACAGCAAGCCGCGACTGGTCGCCAGTTGCTCGCTGGCCAGCGTGTGCTGGTAAAGGGCAATGTCACTGTTGTTCTGGCAGTACAGCTCGCCGATCTGGCTGATGGCCGACACGCCCAGGCCGATCAGATCGCAATGGCCGTGGGTGGTGTAACCCTGAAAGTTGCGCTGCAAGGTGGACTCTTCCTGGGCAATCGCCAACTCATCGTCGGGCAAGGCGAAGTGGTCCATGCCGATATAGCGATAACCCGCGGCAGTCAGTTGCTCGATGGTGTGTTCGAGCATCTGCAGTTTGTCGGCAGGGGAAGGCAAGTCGCTGGTATTAATCCGTCGTTGCGGTTTGAAGCGCTCCGGCAAGTGTGCGTAATTAAACACCGATAAACGATCCGGCTGCAGGCTGATCACTTCCTCAACGGTGCGGGCGAAGGCCATCGGGGTTTGCTTGGGCAAGCCGTAGATCAGGTCGATGTTGATCGAGCGAAACTGCAAGGTACGCGCCGCATCAATCACCGCGCGGGTCTCTTCCAGGCTTTGCAGGCGGTTGACCGCTCGTTGCACGGCGGGGTCGAGGTCTTGCAGGCCGATACTCACGCGGTTAAAGCCCAGTTCGCGCAACAAGCCCATGGTCGACCAGTCGGCTTCGCGGGGGTCAATTTCGATGCCGTAATCGCCGGAGTCATCGTCCAGCAGATTGAAGTGCTCGCGCAGGTGGCCCATTAGCTGGCGCAGTTCGTCGTGGCTTAAAAACGTCGGTGTGCCGCCGCCAAAATGCAATTGTTCAACTTTTTGCCTGGGGTCGAGGTGGCAGGCGACCAGGCTGATTTCCTGTTCCAGGCGTTTTAAATACGGCTGGGCACGGCCACGGTCTTTGGTGATGACTTTGTTGCAGGCGCAGTAGTAGCAAATATTGGCGCAAAACGGCACGTGCACATACAGCGACAGCGGGCGCATGGCTTTGCGGCTGTCACGCAGGGCGTGCAGAAAGTCGAATGGACTGATCTGATCATGAAACTGCATCGCCGTGGGGTACGAGGTGTAGCGCGGTCCGGCGAGGTCGTAACGACGAATTAAATCGGAGTCCCAACGAATGGCGTCGAGCATGCGGGCATTCCCCTGGGATGGCTGGCAATGCTCAGGAGTCTAGGGGCTGCGAATTTGTCGCACCTTGATTTGCATCAACGCCAGCTCTGGCTCAGCTCATGCGTTAGCTTCGCCAGGCTCTAACGGTTCAATGCCCCATCAACCAATGCTGATGCGGGCCGGGCAGGGTCCAGAGGCCGAACAGCATCACCAGTAACCCGCCGGCCATGCGTACGCTGCGCTTGCGCAGCACGGCGCTCATGCGTTCAGCCGCGAGGCCTGTGGCCAGTAACACGGGCCATGTTCCCAGGCCGAAAGCCAGCATCAGCAAAGCGCTGGTCAGGGCACTGCCCTGGCTGGCTGACCAAATCAAAGTGCTGTAAACCAATCCGCACGGCAACCAGCCCCAGAGCGCGCCCAACAGCATGGCGCGGGGCAGGCTCGATACTGGCAACAGGCGGCCCGCCAGCGGCTGGATATGCCGCCACAGCCCGCGCCCCAGGCTTTCGATACGGGTCAAGCCGCTCCACCAACCTGCCAGGTACGCGCCCATCATGATCAGCAACACCCCGGCCAGTACCCGCATCAACAGGGCGGCCGGGCTGTTGGTGACTGCCCAGCCTGCCAATCCCAGCAGTAAACCCGCCGTGGCATAGCTGAGAATTCGCCCCAGGTTGTAAGCCAGTAACAGCTTGAAGCGTCGGCTGCGTTGCTCTTTGGGGATGGCGAATGTCAGCGCGCCCATCAGGCCGCCGCACATGCCCAGGCAATGCCCGCCGCCCAGCACGCCCAATATGAACGCCGAGACCAGTAGTGGTGCCAACTCAAGCATGGGGTGGCACGTGCTGATCGGGTTTATTCACAGCATGCCCGTTAGAGCCTTTGGCCTCTTCCACGGCAGCGGTGTGCTGCGGGTCCTGGTCGTCGAACAGAATGCTGTGCGCAGGGCTGTCCAGATCGTCGTACTGGCCGCTGTCCACGGCCCAGAAGAAGATAAAAATGGCGATGCCAACAATCAGCAACGCCGCGGGGATCATGATGTAAAGCGCTGGCATAAAGGCTCCAGGCGACCGGCTCAGGCCGGTAGCGGGCGAAGGTCTGACGTGGGCGGGGCAGGCGTCTGACGCGGCATGCGGGTCAGACGAAGGGCGTTCAGCACCACGGTCAGCGAACTGATCGACATGCCGATCGCGGCCCAGATCGGTGTGATCCAGCCCAGCGCCGCAAAAGGCAGCATAAGGCCATTGTACAAACCGGCCCACAGCAGGTTTTCGATGATCACCCGGCGGGTTCGCCGGGCCAGACTAAACGCTTGTACCAAAGCGTCCAGACGATTGGACAGAAGCACCGCGTCGGCGCTGGTCTTGGCCAGATCGGTGGCCGAGCCCATTGCCACGCTGATGTCGGCCGCCGCCAGCACCGGCACGTCATTGACCCCGTCACCCAGCATCAACACTTTACGCCCTTGGGCGTGCAGGTCTTGCAGCACCCGCAGTTTGTCGTCCGGGCGTAAGCCACCCCTGGCCTCGTCAATGTTCAACTCTGCAGCCACACTGGCAACCATTGGCGAGCTGTCACCGGACAACAGCAGCGTACGCCAGCCGCGCGCCTTGCACGCAGCGACCAGCGCCGCAGCGTCAGTGCGCAGGCGGTCGTCGAGTACCAGCCAGGCCAGCGCGCCTTCGGTATCCCCCAGCAGCAACCATTGGCCGGGTTCATCCGGCAGGTCCGCAGTTGCGCAGTGGCTAAGCGCGCAGACAAAGCCTGGCTGACCGATGCGCAAGCGTTGCTTGCCCACCACGCCCTCAAGGCCCAGCCCCGGCGTACTCTGCACATCTTCGGCGGCGTTCGGGGCGCGGCCAAAGGCGCGGGCAATGGGGTGTTCAGAGCGGTTTTCGAGCGCGGCAGCCAGGGCCAGGCACTGGTCAGGGTCCAGATCGCGCAGCGGGCGAATGGCACGTAACGCGAGGCGGCCTTCGGTCAGGGTGCCGGTTTTGTCGAAAATCACCGTGTCGATTTGATTCAGCCCTTCGAGCACATGGCCGCGGGTAAGCAACAAGCCCAGTTTGTGCAGGGTGCCGGTGGCGGCGGTCAAGGCGGTCGGGGTGGCCAGCGACAGCGCGCAAGGGCAGGTCGCCACCAGCATCGCCAGCACGATCCAGAACGCTCGCGACGGGTCGAGCTGCCACCACAGCAGGCCAATCGCTACTGCCGCAATCAAAGAGAACAGCAGGAACCATTGCGCAGCCTTGTCGGCAATTTCGGCCAGCCGCGGCTTTTCGCTTTGGGCGCGCTCCAATAAACGCACGATGGCCGACAGGCGCGTGTCCTGGCCCAGAGCCAGCACCTGCACCGTCAGTGCGCCCTCGACGTTCAAGGTCCCAGCGGTCACCGCATCGCCCACGGTGCGCGGCTGCGGCAGGTACTCGCCGGTCAGCAAGGACTCATCAATGCTCGATTGGCCGTCAAGAATCTTGCCATCGGCCGGGAGCACCGCGCCGGGGTGGACCAGTACCTTGTCAGCGACCTTCAGCTCGTTCAGCAGAATGCGTTCGCTTTGACCGTCTTCGCCCAGGCGCAAGCACGAAGCGGGTAACACGTTGACCAGTTGCGCAGTGGCCGCCGCCGTGCGTTCGCGGGCGCGGCGCTCCAGGTAGCGCCCGGCCAGCAAGAACAGGGCAAACATGCCGACTGCATCGAAATACAGCTCGCCATCGCCGGTGATCGCGGTCCAGATACCGGCCACATAGGCACCGCCAATGGCCAGCGATACCGAGACATCCATGGTCAGGTGGCGAGTGCGCAGGTCACGCATTGCGCCTTTGAAAAACGGCGCGCAGCTGTAAAACACGATGGGAGTGGTCAGAAACAGCGCGACCCAGCGCAGGATGGTGTGCATCTCGGGGCTGAGGTCGATATTGAATTCGGGCCAGGTGGCCATGGTTGCCATCATCGCCTGAAACCACAGCAAGCCGGCCACTCCCAACTGGCGCAAGGCCAGGCGGTTTTCGCTGGCCAATTGTTCTGCCGCTTTATCGGCTTGATACGGGTGGGCGGCGTAGCCGATATGGCGCAACTCGCTCAACACGTCACTCAAGGGCAGCTGGCTGTCTGCCCAGCGGATATGCAAGCGGTGGTTGGACAAGTTCAGCCGCGCCTCACTGATGGCGGGCAGGTGCAGCAGGTGTTTCTCGATCAGCCAGCCACAGGCGGCGCAACTGATGCCCTCGATCAGCAGTGTGGTTTCAGCCTGCTCACCCTCATGGCGAACAAATGGTTTTTGCACATCGGGGCGGTCATACAGGGCCAGCTCTTCGGCCAGTTGCACCGGTAACGCCTGCGGGTTGGCCGAGGCCTCGCTACGGTGCTGATAATAGTGATCCAGCCCGCCGGCCACGATGGCCTGCGCCACCGCCTGACAGCCCGGGCAGCAAAACTCACGGCTCTGGCCCAGAACATCGGCGGTAAAGCGGCTGCCGGGCGGGACGGGCAGGGCGCAGTGGTAGCAAGGCGTGGGAGTGGTCATGGGTAATACCTTTTACTGCTTGCGATCTTCCGCGCCTGGAATCGGCTCGTCGCCCAGCATCAGGTCTTTGTCATGGTCAACCAGCTCTTCTTCAAACAGGCGCCAGGTTTTGCCATCTTCCACCCCCAACAACTCCACAAAACGCCGACCTTCTACCTTGTCGTCCAGTTGGCCGGTGTAGCGCCCAGGCTCAGACGGGCTTTGGATCAGGATAAGGCCGCGGTCCTTTTCAGGCTGGGTCGGCGAAATCAGGTTCAGCTCCAGGGTTTTCGGCTGGCTGTTACCTTCGAGCAGCAGCACCACTTCGCCGGTCAACTCGTCCAGTCGCAGCTTGGCCTTCAGTTGCAAGGCTTGCCCCAGCAGTTCGCGGTCCAGCGAGCGGTTTATGCCCTTGCCCGCCTCGTAGTAATTGTCGTTAACCAGGTTGTCCGGGTTCTTCACCGCAATGGTCACCATCGACAGGGTCAGCGTCACCGAGCAGGTGAGAATGGCAATGATGATCCATGGCCAAATGTGTTTGTACCAAGGGCTGTAGGCGTTTGCTGCGGGCATGGACAGTTTCTCTTAACGAATATGAGGGCCGATGAATCGGCTCTTGGCTTTAACAGTGATGTCGTTGTTGTCGGCATCTTGAAGAATGAAGTACACCTCGTTGGTGCTGGACGGCAGTTGTTCCGGGTCAACCGACAACTCGACCGGCAGGCTGACAATATCGCCTGCCGCGACGCTGATTTCGCGTTTGCCTTGCAGCTTCAAGTCCGGCAAACCGCTGGCTTGCAGCACGTAGGTATGGTCGCGCTGGTCCTTGTTCATGATCTTCAGGCTGTACACGTTTTCGATCCGGCCCTCGGCATTTTCGCGATACAGCACGCGGTCTTTGCTAACGTCGAAGCCCACCAGCGAGCGCGTGAAGAAAGCAGCCGCCAGCAGGCCCATCATGGTCAGCAGCACCAGGGCATAGCCAATCAGGCGCGGGCGCAGGGTGTGGGTTTTCTGGCCCGACAGGTTGTGCTCAGTGGTGTAGCTGATCAAGCCGCGCGGGTAGTGCATCTTGTCCATGATGTCGTCGCAGGCATCAATACAGGCTGCGCAGCCAATGCATTCAATCTGCAAGCCGTCACGAATGTCGATGCCGGTGGGGCAGACCTGAACGCACATCGTGCAGTCGATACAGTCACCGAGGCCCTGGGCCTTGTAGTCGCTGTCTTTTTTGCGCGGGCCGCGCACTTCGCCACGACGTGGATCGTACGAAACAATCAGCGTGTCCTTGTCGAACATTACGCTCTGGAACCGCGCGTACGGGCACATGTAAATGCACACTTGCTCGCGCAGCCAACCCGCGTTGCCGTAGGTGGCGAGGGTGAAAAAGCCTACCCAGAAGTAAGCCCAGCCATCGGCCTGGCCGGTGAAGAAATCCACCACCAGTTCGCGGATCGGGGCGAAGTAGCCGACAAAGGTCAGGCCAGTGACAAAGCCAATCAGCAGCCACAGCGTGTGCTTGCTGAATTTGCGCACAAATTTGTTGGCGCTCATCGGCGCCTTGTCGAGCTTGATGCGCTGGTTGCGATCACCTTCAGTGATTTTTTCGCACCACATGAACACCCAGGTCCAGACGCTTTGCGGGCAGGTGTAACCGCACCATACGCGGCCTGCGTACACGGTAATAAAAAACAGGCCGAAGGCCGCAACGATCAGCAGGCCCGAGAGCAGGATGAAATCCTGTGGCCAGAAGGTGGCGCCAAAAATAAAGAATTTGCGTTCAGGCAGGTTCCACCACACGGCCTGGTGTCCGCCCCAGTTAAGCCAGACGGTACCGAAATACAGCAAGAACAGCAGGGCACCACCGACCATGCGCACATTGCGGAAAAACCCGTGGAAAGCGCGGGTGTAGATTTTTTCTCGCGCCGCGTAAAGGTCGATGCTTTCAGTGTTTTTTGAGGCAGGCGGCGTGACGTTTTGGACTGGGATCTTATCGCTCATAAGTGCTTACCACGGCAGTGAAGTGCCACGGCCAGTACGTGCCAACCGCGGTCAGAAGGTGTTGCAATGGCGCAATGATACCCCTGAGACTCTAGCGCAAGGGTGCGACCTTTGGTCGCGTTCCGAAAATCTGAAACTTGGTATAGGAGTTGCGCTGAGTCATGACGTGGATCAATTGACTTAAGGCCCTGACTACGGTGTCAAAACTGTGAATCAGGGCTCCCATGGGTTGAGTAAAGGGGCTCCGCTTAACGCAAAATCCTGGGTATTGCGGGTCACGATGGTCATGCCATGGACCAGAGCTGTCGCGGCGATCAGTGCATCGCACTCATTGCTGCGGTCAGGTACATGCAGGCGCGCGCAGCGCCTGGCTACGGTGCCGTCAATGGACAGTACGCGCCCGGCAAATGCCGGTACTACGTGCGCCTCAAGCCAGTTGCGCAACGGCGCGGCCTGCCTGGGGTCCTGGCGTTCCAGCCGCAAAATGCCGGTCTCAATTTCAAGCAGGGTAATGGCCGAAATATACAGTTTGTAAGCCGGTATGCTGCCGGCCCAAGCCACCACGGCAGGGTGTGCCTGGGGTTTGCGAAGTTCTGAAACCACGTTGGTATCGAGCAGGAACATTAGAGGTCCACTGGGCGCGGCGCGATGATTGCGCGTTCGGGTTCGAATTCAACCGGTGGTGTGTCGGGCATGACGAGCAGGTCGACGATGCTGGTGTTTTGGCCGGTCAGTCTTTGGTACTCCTCCATGCATAGCAGTACATGGGCGGGGCGGCCACGGTCGGTGATGTAAACAGGCCCTTGTTGCGATGCTTTTTTGGCACCGCTTGTGTCTTGATTGAATTCGCGGCTTGAAATAGTGGTGATGGTCATGGAGTGGTTCCTCCCCAAAAAACGAATGTAGTAACGTTACTACTTAAAGCGCAAGCTAACCATCTCAAAAATACGATGAAACAAAACGCCGCCGCCAACCTGCGCTGGCGGGGGCCATTTTGTGTCGTGCCGAGGCAGCGGGTTTACTCCGCAGGCTTGACCTCATCAGGGTGCGACAGGCTGTACACGTAGGCGGCCAGCAGGTGGACTTTGTCGTTACCTTGCAGCTCGGCCTGGGCAGGCATCTGGCCCTGACGGCCGTAGCGGATGGTCTGCTGCAACTGGGCAAAGCTCGAGCCGTAGATAAACGCGCCGGGTTGGGTCAGGTTGGGGGCGCCCATCAACGGGTTGCCTTTGCCTTCCGGGCCGTGGCAGACCGCGCAGTTGGTGGCGTAGATGGCCTGACCCTTGAGTGGGTCGGCCTTTGCCGTGTCCGGCAATTTGCGCCCGTCAAGGCGGGTCAGCACGTACGCTGCCACGTCACTGACACCTTGCTCGCCGATGATTTCGCCCCAACCCGGCATCACCGCATGTCGTCCCGCCATGATGCTGTTCTTGATGTCGGTTGGCGTACCGCCCCAGCGCCAGTCGGCATCGGTCAGGTTCGGAAAGCCATAAGCGCCCTTGGCATCAGAGCCGTGGCACACCGAGCAGTTGGAGGCAAACAGGCGGCCGCCCATTTTCAGTGCTTGCGGGTCTTTGGCCACTTCTTCGATGGGCATGGCGGCGAACTTGGCGAAAATAGGCCCAAAGCGGGCATCCGATTTGGCCATTTCCTTTTCCCATTCATGCACGCCCGTCCAGCCGGTCTGGCCATTGGCAAAAGGGGTTTTATCTTTGGTGTCCAGGTACTCATAGCCCGGCAGCAGGCCACGCCAGTTACCCAAACCTGGGTACAGCACCAAATAGCCCAAGGCAAAGATGATGGTGCCGACAAACAGCATGAACCACCAGCGGGGCAGGGGGTTGTCGTACTCTTCGATGCCGTCGTAGGCGTGGCCGACTTTTTCGTCGGTCTGCTCGCTGCGTTGGCCCTTGCGTGTGGCAAACAGCAGCCAGGTCAGGGCGAAGATGGTGCCCAGGGTGAGGACAGTGACGTACAGACTCCAGAACTCGGTCATTTATGTTTACTCCTGGACGCTTGTTCTTGCTCAACGTGCTTGATGGCTTCGGGGTCGTCCTTGAACGGCAACATCGTTGCGTCGTCAAACTCGGACTTGCGCTTGGGGCTGAACACCCACAAGGCCAAACCGATAAAAGCCACCATCACCAGCAAGGTGCCCAGGCCACGAATCATCCCGATATCCATTCAGATCACCGTTTGCTCTTGATGAGTGTGCCCAAGCCCTGGAGGTAAGCCACCAGTGCGTCCATTTCTGTCTTGCCCTTCACGGCATCCTTGGCACCGGCAATGTCTGCATCGGTGTAAGGCACGCCCAAGGTGCGCAAGACTTCCATCTTCTTGGCTGTTTCCTTGCCGTCGAGCTTGCGCTCAACGAGGAAGGGGTAAGCCGGCATGATCGACTCCGGCACCACGTTGCGCGGGTTGTACAAGTGCGCGCGGTGCCAGTCATCCGAGTAACGCCCACCCACGCGGGCCAGGTCCGGGCCGGTGCGTTTGGAGCCCCACAGGAAGGGGTGGTCCCACACGCTTTCACCGGCCACCGAATAGTGGCCATAACGCTCGGTTTCGGCGCGGAACGGTCGGATCATTTGCGAGTGGCAGCCCACGCAGCCGTTGGCGATGTAGACGTCGCGGCCTTCAAGTTCCAGCGCGTTGCGCGGTTTCATGCCCTCGACCGGGTTGTTGGTCACGTCCTGAAAAAACAGCGGAACGATTTGTGTCAGGCCACCGATACTCACGGCGATGACCATGAAGAAGGCCATCAGGCCGATGTTCTTTTCAATACTGTCGTGCTTGATCATCAGTGGGCCCCCGCGACTGCAATCGTGCTTGCGGCTTCAGCTTCTGCCGGGTTCGAGGCGCGAATGGTGCGCCACACGTTGTAGGCCATAAACAGCATGCCGCTGGCGAAAATGGCCCCGCCGATGGCGCGGACAATAAAGCCCGGGTGGCTGGCTTGCAGAGATTCTACGAACGAATAAGTCAGCGTGCCGTCGTCATTGATGGCGCGCCACATCAGGCCCTGGGTGATGCCGTTAACCCACATCGAGGCGATGTACAGCACGGTGCCGATGGTCGCCAGCCAGAAGTGGACGTTGATCAGGCCAACGCTGTACATCTGCTTTTGGCCATAGAGGCGAGGGATCATGTGGTACATCGAGCCGATGGAAATCATCGCGACCCAGCCCAGTGCCCCGGCGTGTACGTGGCCGATGGTCCAGTCGGTGTAGTGCGAGAGGGCGTTGACAGTCTTGATGGCCATCATCGGGCCTTCAAAGGTCGACATGCCGTAGAACGCCAAAGACACCACCAAAAAGCGCAGGATCGGGTCGGTGCGCAACTTATGCCAGGCGCCCGAGAGGGTCATCATGCCGTTGATCATGCCGCCCCAGCTCGGTGCCAGCAGGATGATCGACATGGCCATGCCCAGCGACTGCGCCCAGTCCGGCAATGCGGTGTAGTGCAAGTGGTGCGGGCCGGCCCAGATATACAGGGTGATTAAGGCCCAGAAGTGCACGATGGACAGGCGATAAGAGTAAATCGGGCGTTCGGCCTGTTTGGGCACGAAGTAATACATCATCCCCAAAAAGCCGGTCGTCAGGAAAAATCCGACCGCGTTATGGCCGTACCACCACTGGATCATGGCATCGGTCGCACCCGCATACGCCGAGTAGGACTTGAAAAAGCTCACCGGCAGAGACGCGTGGTTGACGATGTGCAGCATGGCCGTGACCACGATAAACGCGCCATAGAACCAGTTGCCCACATAGATGTGTTTGGTTTTACGCCGGGTAATGGTGCCGAAAAAGACAATGCCGTAGACCACCCAGACGATGGCCAGCAGGATAGCCAGCGGCCATTCCAGTTCGGCGTATTCCTTGGTGGTGGTGTAGCCCAGCGGCAGGGTGATGATTGCGCCGAGGATGACGGCTTGCCAGCCCCAGAACGTAAACGAGGCCAGGCTGTCGGAAATCAGCCGTGTCTGGCAGGTACGTTGCACCACGTAGTAAGACGTACCAAACAAGGCGCAGCCACCGAAGGCAAAAATCACAAGGTTGGTGTGCAGGGGGCGCAGACGACCGAAGGTTGTCCATTCAAGACCCAGGTTAAGTTCGGGCCACACAAGTTGTGACGCGATAAAAACCCCGAGTCCCATGCCAAGGATCCCCCAGACCACCGTCATGATGGCGAACTGGCGGACGACCTTATAGTTATAAGCAGTCGGATTGATTGCTGTGCTCATCGCAAGGTTCCACGGTTTTATAGTTATTAGAGGCAAAAACGGTCGCAAGTATGGATAAAGCATAGGGCTATTGCAACGAAGCCAGCCCTCGGTCAATGCCCTTCAGCGCTTGTTTTCCGGCTTTTCCACAGGCTAAGCAAGGTCAAAATGGCCGTTAAAAAACGCCCTGTGGAAGGCTGTCGTGAAGGGATTTGGCGAGGTGACTCTGGGGGAGAAAGTAAAAGAGGCGGCGAGGAATGTCCAGATATTGTTCACAGAAGTGTATACATCTTTACAGGAGCGACTCGCCGTCGCTCCTGTAAAGACGAGGGGTTACTCGGCGGTTTTCTCCTCTGCCGTGCCATGGGACAAGCTGTAGACGTAGGCTGCGACCAATTGCACTTTGTCGTTGCCCAGCAATTCGTTTTGCGCGGGCATATGGCCCTGGCGGCCATGGCGAATGGTTTGCTGCAATTGCGCCAGGCTGGTGCCGTAAATAAAGGCTGTCGGTGCCGTCAGGTCCGGCGCGCCCAGTAGCGGGTTACCTTTACCTTCAGGCCCGTGGCACGCCACGCAGGTGGTGGCGTACGCCTGCTGGCCGGCCTCCAGATTGAACGCGGCGCCTTTTGGCAGCGGTAGCCCCGCCAAGTCGTGGCGAACATAAGCCGAGACGTTCTTCACGCCTTCCTCGCCCAGCACCTCGCCCCAGGCCGGCATCATGCCGATGCGTCCGCCCATGATCGTCGCCTTGATGGTGTCTGCATCCCCGCCCCAGCGCCAGGACGCGTCCGTCAGGTTGGGAAAGCCAAACGCGCCCTTGGCGTCCGAGCCGTGGCACACCGAGCAGTTGGAGGCAAACAGGCGGCCACCCATTTTCAGGGCTGCCGGGTCTTGCGCCACTTGCTGCACCGGCATGGCTGCGTACTTGGCGAAAATGGGACCGAATTTGGCATCGGCCTTGTTCATCTCCTTTTCCCACTCGTGAACGCCGGTCCAGCCATCCTCGTAACCTGGCAGCAGGCCTTTCCAGTTGCCCAGGCCAGGGTAAAGGATCAAATAGCCGACCCCGAACACCAGCGTGCCGATGAACAGCATGAACCACCAGCGTGGCAGCGGGTTGTCGTACTCTTCGATGCCATCGAAACTGTGGCCCATGGTTTCGGTGGTTTCGCTTTTTTTCTCGCCCTTGCGCGTACCGAACAACAGCCAGGTCAGACCGATCAGCGTGCCAATGGTCAGCACGCTGACGTAAATACTCCAGAACTCAGACATTCTTTTTACTCCTGGACGCTTGCTCTTGCTCGACGTGTTTGATGGCCTCGGGGTCGTCCTTGAACGGCAGCAAGGTCGCATCGTCGAACTCTGCCTTGCGCCGCGGGCTGAACACCCACAGCGCCAGACCGATAAAAGCCACTGCAACCACCACAGTGCCCAGCCCGCGAATCATTCCACTACTCATGTCAAACACCATGGCTCACCTCTTGCTCTTGATGGCAGTGCCGAGCACTTGCAGGTAGGCGACCAGCGCGTCCATTTCGGTTTTACCCTTGACCGACTGCTTGGCATTGGCGATGTCTTCGTCGGTGTAAGGCACACCCAGTGTGCGCATCACTTCGAGTTTTTTCTCGGTATGGCTGCTGTCTACGGGCGTTGATACCAACCATGGATAAGCGGGCATTTTCGATTCAGGCACAACGTTGCGCGGGTTGTACAAGTGCGCGCGGTGCCAGTCATCCGAGTAACGCCCGCCCACTCGGGCCAGGTCCGGCCCGGTACGTTTGGAGCCCCACAGGAACGGGTGATCCCAGACGCTTTCACCCGCTACCGAATAGTGGCCATAACGCTCGGTCTCGGCGCGGAACGGGCGGATCATCTGCGAGTGGCAGCCCACGCAGCCTTCGCGGATGTACACGTCGCGACCTTCCAGTTGCAGCGCGGTGTAGGGCTTCATGCCTTCTACCGGGGTGTTGGTCACGTCTTCGAAAAACAGCGGGACGATCTGCGTCAGACCGCCGACGCTCACGCACAGAATCATCAGCAAGAGCATCAGGCCGATATTTTTTTCAATGATTTCGTGTTTCATGGCGGACTCCTCAGGCCATCTGCGCAGCGGCGACAACTTCAGCGGGCTCGGCATTACGCACCGTGCGCCACGTGTTGTAAGCCATCAGCAACATGCCACTCAGGAAAATCGCCCCGCCGATCAACCGCACGACGTAGCCCGGATGGCTGGCCACCAGGGTTTCGACGAAGGAGTACGTCAGCGTGCCGTCGGCATTGACCGCGCGCCACATCAGGCCCTGGGCGATGCCGTTGACCCACATCGAAGCGATGTACAGCACGGTGCCGATGGTCGCCAGCCAGAAGTGCGCGTTGATCAGGCCGATGCTGTACATCTGCGGGCGGCCGAAGACTTTAGGGATCATGTGGTACATCGCACCGATGGAGATCATCGCCACCCAGCCCAGCGCGCCGGCGTGTACGTGGCCGATGGTCCAGTCGGTGTAGTGGGAGAGGGCGTTGACGGTCTTGATGGCCATCATCGGGCCTTCGAAGGTCGACATGCCGTAGAACGCCAGCGACACCACCAAAAAGCGCAGGATCGGGTCGCTGCGCAACTTATGCCAGGCGCCCGAGAGCGTCATCATGCCGTTGATCATCCCGCCCCAGCTCGGTGCCAGCAGAATCAGCGACATCACCATGCCCAGCGACTGCGCCCAGTCCGGCAATGCGGTGTAGTGCAAGTGGTGCGGACCGGCCCAGATGTACAGGGTGATCAGCGCCCAGAAGTGCACGATGGACAGGCGATAGGAATAGATCGGGCGTTCGGCCTGCTTGGGCACGAAGTAATACATCATCCCCAAAAAGCCCGCTGTCAGGAAAAAGCCCACGGCGTTGTGGCCGTACCACCACTGCACCATGGCGTCAGTGGCGCCACCGTACAGCGAGTAGGACTTGGTGAAACTGACCGGGATTTCCAGGTTGTTGACGATGTGCAAAATCGCCACGGTCACGATAAACGCGCCGAAGAACCAGTTGCCCACATAAATGTGCTTGGTCTTGCGCTTCATGATCGTGCCAAAGAACACGATGGCGTAAGCGACCCAAACAATGGTGATCAAAATGTCGATCGGCCATTCCAGTTCAGCGTATTCCTTGGAACTGGTGTAACCCAGTGGCAAGCTGATGGCCGCCAGCAGAATCACCAGTTGCCAGCCCCAAAAGGTAAAGGCAGCGATTTTGGGCGCGAACAGCGTGGTTTGGCAGGTGCGTTGCACCGAGTAGAACGAGGACGCAAATAAGGCGCAACCGCCAAAGGCGAAAATCACCGCGTTGGTGTGCAGCGGGCGCAACCGCCCAAAGCTGGTCCAGGGCAAATCGAAGTTAAGTTCGGGCCAGACCAATTGCGCGGCGAGCAAGACGCCGAGCCCCATACCGACGATGCCCCAAACCACCGTCATAATGGAAAATTGGCGGACCACCTTATAGTTGTAGGCGGTACTGATAGAAGTGTTCATGGTTCCCCATCCACGGATCAGGCGAGTTCAACGCACGCCTGGAGTTATAGGCAGACTAAAAGCGAGGCAAGCATGGGCGTAGGCAGCAAAGTGGGTATTGACGAGGATCAATGGGCGAAGTGCCTGCAGGCGCGGGGCTGGCTATGGAGCGCTGCAAAAACACCATTATCGGCAACCTTGATCCTGGCTCACGGCGCAGGTGCGCCAATGGACAGTGACTGGATGACCGACATGGCTGAACGCCTTGCTGCACGCGGGATCAACGTGCTGCGCTTCGAGTTCCCGTATATGGCGCAACGGCGCCTGGATGGCGGCAAAAGGCCGCCCAATCCACAGGCTAAATTGCTGGAATGCTGGCGTGAGGTTTACAGCGAGGTGCGACGGCATGTCACTGGGCCCTTAGCCATCGGTGGCAAGTCCATGGGCGGGCGCATGGCCAGCCTGGTGGCTGATGAGCTGGGCGTTGATCGGCTGGTGTGCCTGGGTTACCCGTTCTATGCCGTGGGCAAGCCGGAAAAACCTCGGGTCGCGCATCTGGCTGAACTGCACACGCCGACCCTGATTGTGCAGGGTGAGCGCGACGCGCTGGGTAATCGGCTGACCGTTGAAACTTACCCATTGGCGCCGACGCTCGAACTGGTGTGGCTGGCCGCCGCCGACCATGACCTCAAGCCGCTCAAGGTTTCAGGGTTCACTCATGATCAACACTTGGAACGGGCCGCGGATAGCCTTGCAGGATGGCTCAAAAGAAGATGATGGTTTGATGCCGGGCGAGTGGATTTGCGACAGGGTGCTTGAGCTTCTCTACATGCTTGATGCGTTAAGTCCTACAGTAATCAAGGAAATTCCCGATGTTTTGTTCTGACGATTATTTTCATTCTTGGCGCCCTCGTACGTAGGTACGCTCGGCAATGTCGTTGAGCTCCGTACGAGAACTCAACACAAGAGAAAACAATCCTCATGCCCCAGTTCCTTTTCCCGCGTCAGTCCATTCTTGCCATAGCGATCAGTCAGACATTGTTGTTCTCAAGTGTTCAGGCATTCGCTGCTGATGAGGACCAGGTGTCAGCCCGGGACGGAGAAGAAGTCAGCGTCAGTGATCGCAAGATCGAAACAGTCAGCGCTGGCGTGTATGGAATGCATGCCTCCAGTGGCGGAAAAATCAAGTCCGCTGACATGGCTGTCGCAACGTCTGGTAAAGACGCTTACGGCGTGCTGGTTAACGGTCAGGGCAGCACATTCCAATCCACCGGGGAGCTTCAGATCGAGACTTCAGGTGAAGGCGCCACGGGCCTGCGCGTAGGCGTTGGTGCTGTAGCCGATGTGGAGAAAGTCACCGTTGTTACCACCGGCAATGCCGCTGCCGGTATTTATGCGTTCAGTGACGGGGCTATCCAACTGGGCGGCGGCAGCGTCACCACCACAGGAGACCACAGCGCAGGGATTTTGGGGTGGCAGCTCAGTTCCGTGGAAGCGGCCAACCTGCAGATCCGCACTGAAGGCTACCGCTCGTTGGGTGTTGAAGGGCACAGTGGTGCAGTCATTGATTTGCAAGGCAGTTCAATTGTCACTGAAGGGGATCAGTCCTCCGGTGCAGGTGCTGAGAGCGGTGCTTCGATTGAATTGAGCCAGGGCTCGTCGATTGTTACCCGTGGCCGAGAGTCCCATGGTGTGGTTTCTATCGGCAACAGCAGCTTGGTGACACTGAACGACAGTTCCATCGAAACCTTTGGCGAAGGTTCAGCAGGCGTTGTGACCCAATCCGGCGGCCGGGTAGAACTCAACAATTCCCACGTTAAAGCCAATGGCGCCGGTGCGGTCGGTGCGCAACTGAACGGTGGCACTCTGGCCGTCAACGGTGGCTCGATTCAATCGCAAACCGCGGCAGCGATCAATATCAGTGGCCAAGGCAACACAGTGGCCATCGATAACGCTTATATCGGCAGTGTTGAGGGGCCGGCCATAAAAGTTGAAGGCGGCGCACAGGCAACCATTACGGTCAGTAATGGTTCCACGCTGTCTGCTGGCAATGGTCGGGGCGAATTGCTCGACGTGCAGTCTGACAGCGTGCTGGACCTTGTCGTCGATGGCAGCTATTTGCACGGCAACCTGACCATCCCTGAGGGCGGCCTGGTGAATGTGCGTTTGCAGAATGGAACACGTTTTACCGGGCAGATGAGCGACGTCAAAAACCTGCAACTTGATGCAGGCGTCGGCTGGGACATTATGGGTGACAGCAATGTCGAGTCCTTGGTGCTCAATGGCGGGAGCATCGACTTTGCCAAAGCTGAGGGGTTTCATCAGCTGTCCATGGGCGAGTTGTCCGGCAATGGCTCCTTTGGGCTGAAGCTGGACATGGACAACCAGCAAGTCGACTTTCTCAACATAGAAGGCCAGGCGACGGGCAATCATGTGTTGAGCATTCAGAACAGCGGTGCCGAGCCTGAATCCGGCTTTGATCCTTTGCAGGTGGTTCACACCGGTGGCGGCGATGCGCAGTTCAGCGTGCTGGGCGAGCGTGTCGACCTTGGGGCTTATTCGTATGGGCTGGAGCGTCAGGGCGACGATTGGTTTTTGACCGGCGAAGACCGTGAGGTAAGCCCGGCCACCCGCAGTGTTCAGGCGCTGTTTAACAGTGCGCCGACCGTCTGGTATGGCGAGATGAGTACCTTGCGCAGCCGTATGGGCGAGGTCAGAAGCAGCGGGCAGGGCGGTGCCTGGATGCGCAGCTACGGTAACCAGTACCGGGTTGCAGGTCGCGATGGCCTGGGCTTTGAGCAACAGCAGAGCGGTTTTTCGCTGGGCGTGGACGCGCCGCTGGCTCTCACTGACGGTGTGCTGCTGGTGGGGTTGCTCGGCGGTTACAGCAAATCTGACCTGTCTCAGTCACGCGGTTCCTCAGGCACTGTCGACAGTTTTTATGTCGGGACTTACGGGACCTGGATGAACAACAACGGTTATTACGTGGATGGCGTGCTTAAGCTCAACCAGTTCCAGAATCGCGCGGACGTCTTGATGAGCGATTTCAGCAAGGCCAAAGGCAGCTACCGCAACTATGGGCTGGGTGCTTCGCTGGAAGCCGGTCGGCAGATCCAGCTCACCGAACACCTGTTCATCGAGCCTTTCGCTCAGGTGTCTGCGGTGGCAGTGCAAGGAAAGTCGTTCAGTCTGGACTCAGAGCTGAAGGCCGATAACGCGGCCACCCACTCCCTGCTCGGTAAAGTGGGCATGACCCTTGAACATCGTAATCAATGGCTAAGCCCTTATATCAAAGTCGCACTGGCTCAAGAGTTTGCCCGAGACAATGACGTCGAGGTCAACGGGCATCGCTTCAACAATGATCTGTACGGCACCCGTGCTGAGTTGGGGGCCGGTCTGGCGCTGTCGTTGTCCAGTAACCTGCAATTGCACGCAGACTTCGACTACATGAACGGCCAAGGTATCGAACAACCTTGGGGGGCCAATGTCGGGGTGCGATACGCATTTGACTGAAGCATGATTAAAAAAAAGCCAGAGCGAACGCTCTGGCTTTTTAGTTTCAGCGGTTAAACCGCTCCACCAGCGAATATTGAATATTCACGGTTTGCGCCAGTTCTTCACTGAGCAGGGCCGAATGCTGCGCCTGTTCCGAGGTTTGGTCGGCAAGGTCGGCAATGGTGCTGATGTTACGGCTGACTTCTTCGGCCACGGCACTTTGCTCTTCGGTGGCGGCGGCAATTTGGGTGGTCATATCGGTGATATTGGCCACCGCTTCGCTGATCCCGATCAGTGCCGCGTCGGCTTCCAGCACCCGTGCCACGCCTTCTTGTGCCTGGCGGTGGCCGGCGTCCATGGTTTGTACGGCTGTGGCGGCGGTTTGTTGCAGCTTGGCAATCAAGCCGTGAATCTGGCCGGTCGAGGTGCTGGTGCGTTGCGCCAGTTGGCGTACTTCATCGGCCACAACAGCAAAACCCCGGCCCATTTCACCGGCACGTGCCGCTTCAATGGCTGCGTTCAAGGCCAACAGGTTGGTCTGGTCGGCAATGCCCTTGATCACGTCGACGACACCGCCAATCTCGTCACTGTCTTTCGCCAGTTGGGTCACCGTCGCGCCGGTTTCACCGACGACCACCGACAGGCGCTCAATGGCCTCGCGGGTTTCACCGGCAATGTCGCGGCCGCGGCTGGTCAGGCGATTGGCTTCTTGCGTGGCATCGGCAGTGCGCTGCACATGGCTGGCGACCTCTTGGGTCGTCGCGGCCATCTGGTTCACGGCGGTAGCAACCTGCTCGGTTTCAACCCGCTGGCGCTCCAGCCCGGTGGAGCTCTTGTGCGCCAGCACGTCCGATTGACGGGCTTGCTCGCTGAGGTGCTCGGCGGTGTCTTGCAGACGGGTCAGGCAGGTTTTGAGGCGCGCTTCCTGGCTCAGGATGGACATTTCCAGACGCGCTTGCGGGCCACGGCTGTCGGTGTACATCTGGGCAATCAGAGGGTCAGAAGTGGTCTGTTCGGCCAGGCGCAGCAAACGCTTGATCCCGCGTTGCTGCCAGGTCAGGCCCAGCAGCCCCAGCGGAATCGACAACAGGGCGGCCAAGGCAAAACCCCAACTGGAGTTGAACAGCGCACCGATCACAAAGCTCAGTTGGCTGACCAGAATGAACGGTAGCCAGTCCTGCAGCACCGGCAGCCACTTGTCGCGGCGCGGTACGGCGGGCTTGCCGCGATTGATGCGCTGGTACAGCGCTTCGGCGCGGCGGATCTGTTCGGCCGTCGGCTTGACCCGCACCGACTCGTAGCCCACTACGCGTTCGTTTTCAAACACCGGGGTCACATACGCATTCACCCAGTAATGATCGCCGGACTTGCAGCGGTTTTTGACGATGCCCATCCACGGCATGCCCTTTTTCAGGGTGCTCCACATATGTTCGAACACCGCCGAAGGCACATCCGGATGGCGCACAAGGTTATGCGGTGCGCGCACCAGCTCATCACGCGAAAACCCGCTGATGTCGACGAAGTCGTCGTTGCAGTAGGTGATCACGCCTTTGGTATCGGTAGTGGAAATCAACCGTTGCTGCGCGGGGAATGTGCGTTCGCGCTGGGTGATGGGCTGGTTGTTACGCATGTCGTTTCAATCCGCAAGACTTTGATAGGCTTTCGGCACGCGCAACGAATTGTTTAATTAATATTTCTGCTGCAACAGCGTGCATCAACGCTGTCGCAGTCTTGGGGCGAGCTTAAGGCGCCAGCATGGGATAGGTGAAGAACGCCAAGTGCAGCACGTTAAGACCAAAGTGCGTGGCAATCGCCGCACTTAACCCGCCAAAGCGGTAGGCCAGGCCATAGCAAAGTCCGGCAATGCCGGCCAACAGTACCCACTGCCAACCGGCACCGATATGCGCCAGGCCGAACAACAGCGAGGCAATGACCAAGGCTAGGGTTTGCCCGTACGGCAGTTGCTTGAACCAGCGACTCAACCCGCCCTGCAAATAGCCGCGAAACAGCGCTTCTTCGACCAGTGTCACCAGCAGCAGGTTATTCAACAGCCAAATCCAGCCCTGGCTGGGCCACTTCGGCGCCCAGGCCACAATGCCCAGCAACAGCGCGCCACCCAGCGCGGCCAAGGCGGCCAGCACCAGCCCCATCAATGCGGCGCCCACTGATGCGCGCCAGTTAAAGCGCGGTGCTATCCACGGGCACACCAGCAGCAGCCAAAAGCCGATCAGGGGTTTGTCCAGATTCAGGTACATCGAAAAGGGCACGGCATCCGGGGTCAGCCGCTCGGGGCTGATGGCACGGCCGTTGTGAAAACCGGGCAGCCAATGCAGGGCCAAAGCCAGGGCCAGCAACACAAACACAGCGTGTCCGGCATAGCGCAGCCATGAGCGTTGGGTTTGGTGGGCAGCAAACCCGCTCACCACGAGGGCGGCCAGGGCAATAACAGCTTGAACGCCTAATTGGCCATAGCTCATGGCAATGCCGTAGCCGAGGGTCAAGAGGGCGAGATAAGGCCAGGGCAGGGCGATCATGCGAATCCTAGGGGGAGAAGGGCGCACGATTATAACGATTCAGCATGAAGGAAATGGTGTGAACATGAAGGAATAGGCGCGGGCTTGCTCGCGATGCAGGCAATGCGGTTTTTCTGTTAGACCGCGTCGATACCATCGCGAGCAAGCCCGCTCCCACAGGTTTGGCTATTACGAAGCAATCAACTGGCGCAGAACGTAGTGCAAGATCCCGCCCGCCTTGAAGTATTCAACTTCATTCAGGGTGTCGATCCGGCACAGGACCTCGACCTTTTCCTGCTGGCCGTCTTCACGGGTGATCACCAAGGTCAGGTTCATCCGCGGTTGAATGTCGGCCCCGGTCAGCCCGAGGATGTCCAGGGTCTCCTTGCCGGTGAGTTTCAGGCTCTTACGGTTCTGGTCCAGCTTGAACTGCAAGGGCAACACGCCCATGCCCACCAGGTTGGAGCGGTGGATACGCTCAAAACTCTCGGCAATCACCGCTTTGACGCCCAGCAGGTTGGTGCCTTTGGCCGCCCAGTCGCGGCTCGAACCCGTGCCGTACTCCTGACCGGCAATCACCACCAAGGGCGTGCCCGAGGCCTGATAACGCATGGCCGCGTCGTAGATCGCCAGCTTTTCGCCGGTCGGGATGTACAGGGTGTTGCCTCCTTCTTCACCGCCGAGCATTTCGTTGCGAATACGGATGTTGGCGAAGGTGCCACGCATCATCACTTCATGGTTGCCGCGTCGCGAACCGTAGGAGTTGAAGTCCTTGGGCTCGACGCCTTTCTCGCGCAGGTAGCGCCCGGCCGGGCTGTCGGCCTTGATATTGCCGGCAGGGGAGATGTGGTCGGTGGTCACCGAATCCCCCAGCAGCGCCAGAATGTTCGCGCCCTTGACGTCTTCGATGACCGGCAATGGCCCGTCAATGTCGTCGAAGAACGGCGGGTGCTGGATGTACGTCGAGCTGTCTTGCCAGACATACGTCGCCGCCTGCGGTACTTCGATGGCTTGCCATTGCTCGTCACCGGCAAACACTTCGGCGTATTCCTTGTGGAACATGCTGGTGCTGACTTGCGCCACGGCGTCGGCGATTTCTTTCTGGTTCGGCCAGATATCGCGCAGGTACACCGGCTGACCGTCTTTGCTCACGCCTAGTGGCTCGCTGCTGATATCGATACGCACCGTACCGGCCAATGCATAGGCCACCACCAGCGGCGGCGAGGCCAGCCAGTTGGTTTTGACCAGCGGGTGTACCCGGCCTTCAAAGTTACGGTTGCCCGACAGCACAGACGCCACGGTCAGGTCCGCCTGGGTAATGGCTTTTTCAATGGGATCGGGCAGCGGCCCGGAGTTGCCAATACAAGTGGTACAGCCATACCCCACCAGGTCGAAGCCCAATTGATCGAGGTACGGTGTGAGGCCAGCGGCCTTGTAGTAATCGGTAACCACCTTGGAGCCGGGGGCCAATGAGGTTTTCACCCAAGGCTGGCTTTTCAGGCCTTTTTCAACGGCTTTTTTCGCCACCAGCCCGGCAGCCATCATCACGCTGGGGTTGGAGGTGTTGGTGCACGAGGTAATGGCGGCAATCACCACGGCACCGTTTTTCAGGCGCCAGGTTTTGCCATCGAGGCTGTAATCCGCCTCGCCAACCGACTCTGCGCTGCCCACGGCCACGCCGCCACCGCCTTCACTTTCGAGGCGGCCTTCTTCTTTACTGGCCGGTTTGAACTGCAGGCTCAAGAAGTCGCTGAAGGCTTGCGCCAGGTTGGGCAGGGCGACCCGGTCTTGCGGGCGTTTTGGCCCGGCGAGGCTGGCCTCGACGGTGCCCATGTCGAGCGCCAGAGTGTCGGTGAAAATCGGTTCCTGGCCCGCTTCGCGCCACAGACCCTGGGCTTTGCAGTAAGCCTCGACCAGCTTGACTGTGGCGTCCGGACGACCGGATAAACGCAGGTAATCGAGGGTGATCTCATCCACCGGGAAAAACCCGCACGTAGCGCCGTATTCCGGGGCCATGTTGGCAATGGTGGCACGGTCTGCCAGGGGCAAATCGGCCAGGCCATCGCCATAAAACTCGACGAACTTGCCGACCACGCCCTTGCTGCGCAGCATTTGCGTAACGGTCAGCACCAGGTCAGTAGCGGTGATGCCTTCTTTAAGCTTGCCACTAAGTTTGAAACCCACCACTTCAGGGATCAGCATCGAGACGGGCTGGCCGAGCATGGCGGCTTCGGCTTCAATCCCGCCCACGCCCCAGCCCAATACGCCAAGGCCGTTGATCATGGTGGTGTGCGAATCGGTGCCTACCAGAGTGTCGGGGAAGGCATAGGTGCGGCCGTCTTCGTCTTTGGTCCAGACCGTACGGCCCAGGTATTCCAGGTTCACCTGGTGACAAATCCCGGTGCCGGGCGGTACCACGCTGAAATTATCGAAGGCATCCTGGCCCCAGCGCAAAAACGCATAGCGTTCGCCGTTGCGTTCCATTTCGATGTCGACGTTTTGCTCAAAAGCGCTGGTGCTGCCGAACTTGTCGACCATCACCGAGTGGTCAATCACCAGGTCAACCGGTGACAACGGGTTGATGCGCTGCGGGTCGCCCCCGGCCTTGGCCATGGCGGCGCGCATGGCGGCCAGGTCGACCACCGCTGGTACGCCGGTAAAATCCTGCATCAACACCCGTGCCGGGCGGTACTGGATTTCACGGTCGCTGCGGCGTTCCTTGAGCCAGGCGGCGAGAGCCTTGAGGTCGGGTTCGGTGACGGTTTTGCCGTCTTCCCAGCGCAGCAGGTTTTCCAGCAGCACTTTAAGAGACATCGGCAGCTTGCTCAAATCGCCCAGGGTTTTGGCGGCGAGCGGCAGGCTGAAGTAGTGATAAGTCTTATCGTCGACTTTTAAGGTAGAAAGGGTTTTCAGGCTATCGAGGGAGGACATGAAATGACTCCTTTTGATCCGCACGGCACGGATCGTGTGATACGAACAGAACAGTGAGCAGAGCTTCAAACCTAGCCCTGATTCAGTGATCTGGCTAATAACTGGACTGTCTATAAGGCTTCAAGGTTCCGAACTCAGTTATCATGCCCGCCTTTTCGTGACAGACCTTGTTCCAGGACAAGGTAGCGCAGCGGTTTAATGTCTTGCCGCTGCCCAGGAGTAAATCAATGAACACCGTTTTTATGCATTGCCGGCCCGGTTTTGAAGGCGAAGTCTGCTCGGAAATCGCCGAGCATGCCGCCCGTCTTAATGTCTCCGGCTACGCCAAGGCCAAGCCAAGCGCGGCCTGTGCCGAGTTTGTCTGCACCGAAGCAGGCGGTGCTGAGCGCCTGATGCAGCGCCTGCGCTTCGCCGAGCTGATTTTCCCGCGCCAATGGGCACGCGGCAGTTTTGTCGAGCTGCCGGAAACCGACCGGATCAGCGTCATCCTTGAACACATGGCCGATTTTCCGGTGTGTGGCAGCCTGTGGCTGGAAGTGGTCGACACCAACGACGGCAAAGAACTGTCCAACTTCTGCAAGAAGTTCGAAGGGCATTTGCGCAAGGCGCTGCTCAAGGCGGGCAAGCTGGTCGAAAACGCCGACGACAAACCGCGCCTGCTGCTGACCTTCAAAAGTGGCCGCGAAGTGTTCCTCGGCCTGGCAGAGTCCAACAACTCGGCCATGTGGCCGATGGGCATTCCGCGTCTCAAGTTCCCGCGTGAAGCCCCGAGCCGCTCGACCCTCAAGCTGGAGGAGGCCTGGCACCACTTCATCCCGCGTGATCAATGGGATGATCGTTTGCACAGTGACATGACCGGCGTTGACCTCGGCGCAGCCCCCGGTGGCTGGACCTGGCAACTGGTCAATCGCGGCATGCTGGTGATCGCCATCGACAACGGCCCCATGGCAGAAAGCCTGATGGACACCGGGCTGGTGCAACACTTGATGGCTGATGGCTTTACCTTCAAGCCCAAGCAGCCGGTGGACTGGATGGTTTGCGACATCGTCGAGAAGCCTGCGCGCAATGCGGCGATGCTCGAAGAATGGATTGGCGAAGGGCATTGCCGTGAGGCGGTGGTCAACCTCAAGTTGCCGATGAAACAACGCTACGCCGAAGTGCGTCGTCTTCTGGACCGCATTGCCGACGGCTTCAAGGCGCGCGGTATCCAGGTTGAAATCGGCTGCAAGCAGCTGTACCACGACCGTGAAGAAGTGACCTGCCATTTGCGTCGACTGGACGTGAAAAAGCCTAAATCCCGCTGATTCAGGAGTACCCCATGAGTTTTGCTGACCTGCCGCTTGACGGCACTCTGGACGCCAGCGGTCTGAACTGCCCAGAGCCGGTGATGATGCTGCACCAACACATTCGCGATCTGGTGCCGGGTGGCTTGCTGAAGGTGATCGCGACCGACCCGTCGACCCGCCGCGACATTCCCAAGTTCTGCGTGTTTTTGGATCACGAACTGGTCGGCCAGGCCGAAGAAGCGGGCACGTACCTGTACTGGATCCGCAAAAAGCAGGATTGATCGGCCCAAACGTGCCGACAACGCCTACACTGCCAGTCCTTGAAAGGAGCCTGCCATGCTGATTGTTGCTGATGAAAATATTCCGTTGGTCGATGCGTTCTTTGCTGAATTCGGTGAAATACGCCGTTTGCCGGGGCGCCAGATCACCCGGGCCGATGTGCACGATGCGGATGTCTTGCTGGTGCGTTCGGTGACCAAGGTCGACGGCGATCTGCTTGAAGGCAGCGCCGTGCGTTTTGTCGGTACGTGCACCATCGGCACCGATCACCTGGCGCTCGATTACTTTCATCAAGAGGGCATTCAATGGTCCAGCGCGCCCGGCTGCAATGCCCGCGGTGTGGTGGACTACGTGCTCGGCAGCTTGCTGACACTGGCCGAAATCGAAGGCGCCGACCTCAATCAGCGCACTTACGGTGTGGTCGGGGCCGGTGAAGTGGGCGGGCGTCTGGTCAATGTGCTCAAGGGCCTGGGCTTCAACGTGCTGGTGTGCGATCCGCCGCGTCAGGCGGCAGAGGGCGGTGACTACGTCAGCCTTGAGCAGATCATCGAACGTTGCGATGTCATCAGCCTTCACACGCCTCTGGATAAATCCGCAGAGAACGCGACCTGGCACTTGCTCGACCAGCAGCGTTTGAACCAGCTCAAACACGGCACCTGGCTGATCAACGCCAGCCGTGGCCCGGTGATCGACAACAACGCCCTGCGTGAAGTGCTGACCCGGCGCGAAGACCTGCAAGCGGTACTGGATGTGTGGGAAGCCGAGCCGCAAGTTGATGTCGAACTGGCCGACCTGTGTGTACTGGCAACGCCGCACATTGCCGGTTACAGCCTGGACGGCAAGCAGCGGGGCACGGCGCAGATTTACCAGGCGTTCTGCGATTTTCTGGGGCAGGAAGCGGTTATCAAACTGGCCGACTTACTGCCTGCGCCCTGGCTGGCCAAGGTTGAACTGAGTGCTGACAGCGACACGGCCTGGGCGCTGGCGACGGTATGCCGTGGGGTTTACGACCCGCGCCGTGACGATGCGGACTTTCGTCGCAGCCTGGTGGGCACGGTTCAGGAGCAAAAGCTGGCGTTTGACGCCTTGCGCAAACACTACCCGGTCCGCCGCGAAATCGAAGGCCTACAGGTACGTATAGAGGGTGAGTCGCAGGGTTTGACGCAGATGGTTAAAGCGCTGGGCGCAGTACGGGTGTAGGAGCGAGCTTGCCTCGCGATCTTTTGATCTTTTAAAAGATCGCGGGCAAGTAAGGTGTTGTCAGCTTCAGTCTTTGTTTACAGGCTTGACCAAACGCTGTTCCAGTTCTTGGCAGGCGTTCTGAATCATCTCTTCAGTGATGAGAACTTCATTACCTTCAGCGTCGATAAAGGCACACCCCAACGACGGTTGCTGGTGGGTGCGAATTACCGGAAGTGCTTGAGTGTTGATTGATTCCATGGCCTGTCTCCTCATCAGGGTGTAGCGCTACTTTAGATCCGTTAAATGACCAAGCTGTTACACACTTGGCCGCGGAACCCAGTCCAACAGAAATACTTCGAAACTTCTACCCTCACTTTAGAACTTTAACGCCTAGGGCTTGTGGCACCCGGTCATATTCAAAACGACTGAGAAAGGTTTACCAAGTGTTACCCCGGTTCGTTGTAGGCTGTGTGCGGCTTTCAACACTCGACCCCCTTTGCGGAACACCCCCATGCTCTCTTCCCGTCAGCGCCGTGCCATTCGTCTGGTCATTCATTTTGTAGCCCCTTACCGCTGGCATGCGGTCGGCGCCTTGCTGGCCCTGATCGTCACGGCGGGGATCACGCTGTCGATGGGGCAGGGCATTCGTTTGCTCGTCGACAAAGGCTTTATGACCCAATCACCGCACATGCTCAACCAGTCCATTGGGTTGTTTTTGCTGCTGGTGCTGGGCTTGGCGGTGGGCACATTCGTGCGTTTCTACCTGGTGTCGTGGATTGGCGAGCGGGTGGTGGCTGACATTCGTCGACAAGTATTCAACCACCTGATCGGTTTGCACCCCGGTTTTTACGAAAACAACCGCAGCTCGGAAATCCAGTCGCGGCTGACCACCGACACAACATTGCTGCAATCGGTCATCGGTTCCTCGCTGTCGTTGTTTTTGCGCAACAGCCTGATAGTGATCGGCGGCGTGGTGCTGCTGTTTATCACTAACCCCAAGCTCACCAGCATCGTCGTGGTCGCCTTGCCCCTGGTGCTGTCACCGATCTTGATCTTTGGTCGTCGCGTGCGCAGCTGGTCGCGTCAAAGCCAGGACCGCATTGCCGATGTTGGCAGCTACGTGGCCGAGGCCCTGACCCAGATCAAAACCGTCCAGGCCTACAACCATCAGCAACAAGACCAGCAGCGTTTTGCGCAAACCGTCGAAGGCGCCTTTGCCACGGCGCGCAAACGTATCTTGCAGCGGGCCTGGTTGATCACCCTGGTGATCTCGCTGGTGCTGGGCGCAGTCGGCGTGATGCTCTGGGTGGGCGGCATGGATGTTATCGCCGGGCGCATTACGGGCGGTGAACTGGCCGCGTTTGTGTTCTACAGCCTGGTGGTCGGCAGTGCCGTCGGCACCCTGAGTGAAGTGATTGGCGAACTGCAACAGGCGGCAGGGGCGGCTGAGCGGATCAGCGAACTGCTGCAGTCCAAAAGCCAGATCGTCGTACCGGACAGCGGGTTGCAAGTGTTGCCAGAGCGGGTTGAAGGCAACATGCGCCTCGAAGATGTGTATTTTTCTTACCCGTCGCGTCCCGAAAGCTACGCGATTGCGGGCCTGAGCCTGACCATCAATGCAGGCGAAACCCTGGCCTTGGTCGGGCCGTCCGGGGCTGGCAAATCGACCTTGTTTGATTTGCTGTTGCGTTTCTATGACCCCCAGCAAGGGCAAATCTTGCTGGAAGGGCGACCTGTCCAGCAACTTGACCCGCACGACTTGCGCCGCTGCTTTGCCCTGGTATCGCAGACCCCGGCGCTGTTTTTTGGCACGGTCGAAGACAACATCCGCTATGGCAACCCGCAGGCAACAGATGCCCAGGTCGAGGCGGCGGCGCGTATTGCCCATGCCCACGACTTCATCCTGCAAATGCCCCAAGGCTATAAAACCCACTTGGGCGATGGCGGTCAGGGGTTGTCGGGCGGGCAGCGGCAACGCCTGGCGATTGCCCGGGCACTGCTGGTGGATGCGCCGATTTTACTGTTGGACGAAGCCACCAGCGCGCTGGATGCGCAAAGTGAACACTTGATCCAGGAAGCGTTGCCCAGCCTGATGAAAGGCCGTACCACGCTGGTGATCGCCCATCGACTGGCGACGGTGCAGAATGCCGATCGCATTGCCGTGATGGATCAGGGCAAGTTGGTGGCGGTGGGCACGCATGCCCAATTGATTGCCAGTAACCCGCTGTATGCGCGGTTGGCAGCGTTGCAGTTCAACACAGCGGACTAACCCTGTAGGAGCGAGCTTGCCTCGCGATCTTTTAAACATCAAAAGATCGCGAGACAAGCTCGCTCCTACGCGGGGCTAACTCAGCGGTACTCGCACAGGTAAGCGGTATCTACTACGACCTCAAGCTGAAACTTGCTGTTGGCCGGTACGTTGAACTGGCTGCCTGTCTTGAGCGTTTCAAACTCGCTGCTGCCCGGCAGCTTGACCTTCAGCTCGCCCGAGACGACGTGCATGATTTCACGCTCGGCGGTGCCGAACTCGTATTTACCCGGGGCCATGACGCCAATAGTGGCTTTGCCTTCAGCTTGTGTGAACGCAATCGACTTGACGGTGCCGTCGAAGTATTCGTTGACTTTAAACATGGCGATTCCTCGGAATGGGTTAAAAAGGCTGGCCAGTATGCAGAAGCCGTTTTATCCCGTCACGCCCTTTTGTAGAGGCTCGGCGCTGCACTAAACCCGCAACACCAGAGGCAATAAACGCGCGGTATTGCGCGCATCTTCCAGGGCGCGGTGCTGCTGCCCGCTGAACTGCATACCGGCCAGTTGCAGCGCACTGTTGAGGCCCAGCGGCTGTTTTAGCTGGCGGACCTGGGCAAATTGGTGCTTGAGGTTCATATGCGGCAAACGCGCCAAGGCGCTGTCGAGCTGCTTTTGTTGCCATTCCTGTTCCAGTTGCTTGCGGTCGTACTCACCCCAACTGGCCCAGCCTTCCAGTTTGGGCAGGTGCTGGCCCAGCCAGCGCTCGAACTGCTCCCAAACCTGCCCGGTAGGGCTGGCGTTATCAATATTGGCTTGGGTGATATGGGTTAATTGACGGCAAAAAGCAGTCAGCAGCGGGCGCCGTTGCGGCCGTACAAAACGCTGAAAGTGGTCTATTTCGCGCCCGGCACGGGTGACCACGCTGGCACCGATTTCGATGACTTCCATTTCTTCCAGAGGCCAGCCGCCGTCATCGGTGGTGGCTTCCAAGTCAATTACCAGCCAGTGAGGCATGTGCAGCTTTCCTTAAACAACATCGGCATTGAGGATGCAGCGTAGCTAATGCGCAGCCACGGGGCACTTAATTTGTAGTGGGCCACACCACGTTTGCTTGCTAGTCTAGGCGCGCTTAAATTACGGTCGTACTCGATCTCAGGTCCTGTACCCATTAATAAGTTCCAGTTGCGGGCGTCCCCGATGTGCACAGCGTTTAAGTGTTTGCCAATGTGGATGGTCCGCAGTGTGTTGCTGGCGCTGAGTGTCACCTTGATGTCGCCGGTGTGGGCCGCGCAGGAAATTCGCGTCGGTGCGGCGCATTTTCCGCCGTATATCGTGCGCCCGGAACGCGGCTCCGACACGGGCTTGCTGCAAAAATTGCTGAGTGCGATGAATGAGTTACAAACTGATTATAAATTCACCGCCGTCCCCACCTCGCTGGCGCGCAGGGTGCGTGATTTTGATCAGGGCCGCGTTGACCTGATCCTTTTTGAAAGCTCCAACTGGGGCTGGCAGGGGGTCGATTACGATGCTGTCGACCTTGGCCTTGTTGACTCGGAAGTGTTTATTGCCAAGCAACAGCCGGGGCGTGACCAATCCTATTTTGATGATTTAAAGGGGAAACGGCTGGCGCTTTTTTCCGGCTATCACTACGCCTTTGCAGATTTCAATCCTGCCCCCAGCTACTTGCTCAACCACTTTGACGCGACCTTGACCTACTCCCACGAAAGCAACCTGCAGATGGTCTTGCGCGGGCGGGTAGACATGACCTTGATGACGCGATCCAACCTCAATGACATGCTCAGACACAATCCGCAGTACAAATCTCGCGTGCTGATATCTGACCGTGCCGACCAGCGCTACCATCACTACGCCTTCATTCGGCCCCATGGCCCGATCAAAGCCGAAGAAGTGACCAAGTTGATCAAAGCGCTCAAGGACAATGGCCAGTTAAAAGCGATTTTTGCCCCTTACGATATTGAACTCGTCGAGACCGAGTCCTAAATTTTGCCCCGCGACCAACGTCACACAGCCTAACTGTTGACGACAATCGTGAGTCCAAAATGACTGCAATCGCTTCGCACCCGCAGCGCCCGGCCAAACCCCAGGGCGAAGTCTATCGGCGCTTCGACCCCCAGCTTGGCGCCTGGATCTCCTTGCGTACGCTGGACATCGAGCTTGACCTCGAACGCTTCAACCGCTGGCAGAACACCCCGCGAGTACTGGCCTTCTGGGATGAAGGGGGCAGCCTTGACGACCATCGCCAGTACCTCGAAAAACTGGCCAACGACCCGCACACCCTGACCTTGATCGGTTGCTTTGACGACCAGCCATTTGCCTATTTCGAAGCCTATTGGGCCAAAGAAGATCGCATCGCGCCCTTTTACGACGCAGACGATTACGACCGTGGCATTCATATGCTGGTGGGGGAGCAGGCCCATCGCGGGCCGCACAAGGTTGCCAGTTGGTTATCCGCCTTGACCGATTACCTGTTGCAGGACGATCCGCGCACCCGGCGCATCGTGGCCGAGCCTCGTGCTGACAACGACAAAATGATCGGTTACATGCAGGCGCAGGGCTATGCGCGGATCAAGGAATTCGACTTCCCGCACAAACGGGCGGCCTTGATGGTGCTGGAAAGGACAATCGAAAACCAACGCTAAAGCGACGTTCATTTTGTAGGAGCGAGCTCGCCTCGCGATCTTTTGATCTTCTTTTGATCTTCAAAGATCGCGAGCCCTCTCACAAAAAAGCTGATTTCAGCGGCGACTAAAGGTATCTGGCTGGCTGCCCGAAACCTTGCGGCAGTGAATCAGCGCGTCGCGAATCATGAAGTTGACCAGTGTTGGCGACACCCCCAGCTCTTTGGCGATGTCCTTTTGCTGCACACCGTGCAAGCGGTACATCTCAAACGCATAACGGGTGCGGCTTGGCAGCTCGGTCAGGGCGTCTGCGATGTTTTCCAGGGTCGAAAAATTGATATGCGAGGTTTCTGGCGAGGCGCCATTGATCACCACATTCAAGCCTTCCTCTTCTGTGCCCGAGTATTTCTGCTCCAGTGCCTGCTTGCGGTAGTGATCAATCGCCAGGTTGCGCACGATCTGGAACAGATAGCTCAGTTGCGCCTTGAATGACGAGGTGATCTGCGGCGCGGACTGCAAACGGAAGAAAGCGTCCTGCACCACGTCTTCGGCCCGAGATCGGCAGCCGGTGATCCGCGCTGCAATTTTGACCAGGATTAATCGGTTGTCGACAAAGGCTTGAAGTAAGGGTGAGTCACACCTGCTTGTGGACATTTGTTCCGTCATGGAGATCACCTGTGGCTAGTGAAAACGTGCGGGCCATTGCTCGGTTGGCGCCGTCACAGTGCGAAACAAACTAGGCTTAATGATAATGATTGTCAATTGAGAAAGGTAATTAGTACGCATCCTTTCAAGAGATTGAGATAAGCCTCACATCCCGCGTGTTTTGCAACAAAAAGCCACTATCGCGAGGGCTAATTATTTGCCCGGGTCAACCGTTCACAAGGGGCGAAGGTCTGTGTTGCAGACCCGCGATGAACGGTTAACACAGGAGGGTGATATGGCGTTTGCATGTGCACGGGCGGCGTTTTACGGCGGGGGCGCAGACCATGACTGAAGTCATTCAGTTGCGCTTGTTTTGCCTGCCTTACTCCGGCGCCAGCGCCATGGCATACAGCCGTTGGCGCCGCTTGCTGCCCGCCTGGCTGCAGGTGCGGCCGCTGGAATTACCGGGGCGCGGGATGCGCATGGACGAGCCCTTGCAGAGCGATATTCGCGCATTGGCCGGCGAGTTGGCCGATGAAATCAGCCCGGAACTGGACCGCCCTTACGCGTTGTTCGGCCACAGCATGGGCGGTCTGTTGGCCTTTGAGCTGGCCCACGCCTTGCGTGAGCGCGGAGTGCCCGAGCCGCTGGCCTTGTTTGCATCTGCCACGGCCGGCCCGGCCCGCCGGGATGTTAGCGAGTACGCGGTGGCCAAGACCAACGCGCAACTGATCGAGCGCTTGCGCGAACTCAACGGCACCCCCGAAGAGGTGCTGGCCAATGCCGAACTGATGCACCTGATGCTGCCGATACTGCGCGCTGACTTCCTGTTGTGCGGCAGTTTCAGACACGACCGACGCGCCCCGTTGCCGCTGCCCATTCACGTGTTTGGCGGCAAGCAAGACAGCGTGCGCGCCGAGCAACTGCTCGATTGGCAGGCCGACACCAGCCGCGCGTTTTCCCTGGACATGTTTGAAGGCCATCACTTTTTTCTGCACCAGCAAGAAACCGCCTTGTTGCGTTGCCTGCGCCGGTACGCCGAAGAACACCTGCTGCGCCGGCGTCAGCAACAGGCTCGGCGAGTGCCCGGCTAAAGCGGCGCCGTGCTTTCTCGTCTCTCAAACACACCGAATTTATGCAAAGCCGACTTCAGGCAGGAAATCCCATGATGGACGCGTTCGAACTCCCTGGCACCTTGGCCCAAGCCCTGCAACAACGTGCAGCCCAGACCCCGGATCGACTGGCATTACGCTTTTTGGGCGATGACCAGAGTGCCAGCCAGGTGCTGACCTATGCTGACCTGGATTTACGTGCGCGGACTTTTGCCGCAGCCTTGCAGGCCAATGCAGCGGTGGGCGATCGCGCGGTCTTGCTGTTGCCCAGCGGCCCGGACTACGTCGCGGCGTTTTTTGCCTGCCTGTACGCCGGGGTGATCGCCGTTCCGGCGTATCCGCCGGAGTCGTCGCGCCGCCACCATCAGGAGCGTTTGCTGTCGATCCTGAGCGACGCCGAACCGCGCGTACTCCTGACCAGTAGCCATTTGCGCGAGTCCTTGCTGGCCCTGCCCGAACTTAACCGTGCCGAGGCGCCCCCGTTGCTGTGTGTCGACAGCCTTGAACCGAGCCTGGCGCAAGGTTGGCAGCCGGTGGTGTTGCAGGCCGATGACATCGCCTTTTTGCAATACACCTCAGGCTCCACCGCCATGCCCAAGGGCGTACAAGTGACCCACGGCAATCTGGTGGCTAACGAGTTGCTGATTCGCCGTGGATTTGGCATCGATCTCAACCCCGACGACGTGATTGTCAGCTGGTTGCCGCTGTACCACGACATGGGCTTGATCGGCGGTCTGCTGCAACCGATTTTCAGCGGTGTGCCGTGCATCCTGATGTCGCCCGCGTACTTTTTGACCCGCCCGTTGCGTTGGCTCGAAGCCATCAGCGAATACGGCGGAACCATCAGCGGCGGGCCGGATTTTGCCTATCGGCTGTGCAGCGAGCGGGTCAGCGAAAGCGCCCTGGCCGGGCTGGATTTAAGCCGCTGGCGCGTGGCTTATTCAGGCTCTGAGCCGATCCGCCAGGACACCCTGGTACGTTTCGCCGAAAAATTTGCCCCGTGCGATTTTGACCCTGCCAGCTATTTCGCCTCTTACGGGCTGGCCGAGGCTACGTTGTTTGTCGCAGGTGGGCTGCGCGGGCAGGGCATCTCGGCCCTGAGCCTGAATGAGCTGGAACTGGCCAACAACCGCATCGTGCCGGGCGACGGCAGCGCGGTGATGAGCTGCGGCACTCAGCAGCCGCAACATGCGGTGCAAATCGTCGACCCGCACTCGTTCGAGCCCTTGGCGGATAACCGCGTCGGTGAAGTCTGGGCCTGCGGGCCGAGCATCGCCCACGGCTACTGGCGCAACCCGCACGCCAGCGCTCAAACGTTTGTTGCACATCAGGGCGCCACATGGCTGCGCACCGGCGACCTGGGTTTTATCCATGAAGGCCAGCTGTACATCACCGGACGCTTGAAAGACCTGCTGATCGTGCGCGGCCATAACCTCTACCCGCAAGACATCGAAGCCACCATCGAGCGTGAAGTCGAAGTGGTGCGCAAAGGCCGTGTGGCGGCGTTCGCGGTCAATGTCAAAGGCGAGGAGGGGATCGGCATTGCCGCCGAAATCAGCCGCAGCGTGCAAAAAATCATGCCCGCCAACGCCCTGATCACGGCCATTCGTCAGGCCGTAGCCGAAGCCTGCCAACAAGCACCGAGCGTGGTCGTGCTGCTCAATCCGGGGGCGCTGCCAAAAACCTCCAGCGGCAAACTGCAACGCTCGGCCTGCCGCAGCCGTCTGGCCGACGGCAGCCTCGACAGCTACGCGCAGTTTCCGTCAGACGACGCTCAGACGGTCAACCATGATCCGGCGCAGCCAGCCCATCAGTTGGAGGCGCTGATTGCGTGGATCTGGTGCGAGCATTTGCAGGTCGAGCAAGTGGCCGCTGACGATCATTTCTTCCTGCTGGGCGGCAACTCGATTCTGGCCACGCAAACCATCGCCCGCCTGCGTGAAGAACTTAAACTGGAACTCAACCTGCGTCTGTTGTTCGAGGCACCGACCTTGAGCGCCTTCACCGCCCGGGTCGCGGCGTTGCAGCAGGATGGTGGTCTGGCCCAGGGCAGCATCATCGGCTTGAGCCGCGATGAGGCGCTGCCGCAATCGCTGGCGCAAAACCGTTTGTGGTTTATGTGGCAGCTCGACCCGCAGAGCAGCGCCTACACCATTCCCGGCGCCTTGCGCTTGCGCGGCGAGCTGAACGAAACCGCGCTGTGCAGCAGCTTCGCGCACTTGGTCGAACGCCACGAAGCACTGCGCACGCGCTTTTATGAGCGCGATGGCCAAGCCTGGCAGCGGGTTGAGGCCGCCGCGGATTTTGACTTGCAGGTCATCGACATCAGCGACTTGCCCGCCGCCGAGCGAGAAGCGCGGGCGCAGCAGATCCGCGAAGACGAAGCCCGCACCCAGTTCGACCTGAGCAACGGCCCGCTGTTCTGGGTCACCTTGGTCAAGCTCGATGACGAAGAGCACCAACTGCTGCTGACCTTGCACCACATCATCGCGGACGGCTGGTCGCTCAACCTGCTCATCGACGAGTTCTCGCGGTTGTATGCGGCGGCCTGCCTGGAGCAACCGTTAGCGCTGGCGCCGCTGGCTTTGCACTACGCCGACTACGGCAGTTGGCAGCGCCAATGGCTGGCCCAGGGCGAAGCCGAGCGCCAGCTCAGTTACTGGAAACAACAGCTGGGCGACGAGCAGCCGACCTTGCAACTGGCCACCGATTACCCGCGCTCGGCCACGCAGCAACACAGCGCGTCGCGCTACAGCGTGCGCCTGGAGGCACCGCTTGTCGAGGCCTTGCGTGAGACGGCGAAGGCCCATAACAGCACGCCATTTATGCTGCTGTTGGCGACGTTCCAGACCTTGTTGTATCGCTATACCGACCAGCGCGATATCCGCATTGGCGTGCCGAGCGCCAACCGTCCGCGTCAGGAAACCCATGGCCTGATCGGCTTTTTCATCAATACTTTGGTGCTGCGTGCGCAACTGGACGGGCGCCTGCCGTTTGCCCAATTGCTCCAGCAAACCCGCCTTGCCACGCTGGAGGCCCAAGCGCATCAGGACCTGCCTTTTGAGCAGTTGCTGGAAGCCTTCCCGCAGGCCCGTGAACACGGCCTGTTCCAGGTCCTGTTTAATCATCAGCAACGCGACCTGAGTGCTTTACGGCGTTTGCCGGGCTTGCTCGCCGAAGAGCTGGAATGGCACAGCCGCGAAGCCAAATTCGACTTGCAGTTGCACAGCGAAGAAGACCGCCAAGGCCGCCTGAAACTATCATTCGACTACGCCGATGAACGATTTGAGGCCAGCAGCATTGCGCAACTGGCCGAGCATTTTGTCAGCCTTTTGCGCCAAGTCTGCGCCGACAGCCATAAGGCCCTGGCTGACCTGCACCTGCTCAGCCCGCAGCAGTTGCTTGAACAGGCGCGCTGGAGTGAAGCGCCATGTGATCCCGCGCAGCAATGGCTGCCACAGCAGCTTGAACAGCAAGCGCAGCTCACCCCGGACCACATCGCCCTGTTGTGGGACGGCGGCAGCCTCGATTACGCCCATCTGCATGGGCACGCCAACCGCCTGGCAAACTACTTGCGTGACAAGGGCGTGGGCCCGGATGTGCCGGTGGCGATTGCCGCTGAACGTTCGCCGCAACTGCTGATCGGCCTGCTGGCGATTCTCAAGGCGGGCGGCGCCTACGTGCCTCTGGACCCGGACTACCCGCCCGAGCGTCTGGCCTACATGCTGCAGGATTGCGGTGCGGCACTGTTGCTGACCCAAAGCCATCTGCTGCCGCGTTTGCCCAATGTTGAAGCCCTTAGTGTGATCGCCATGGACGGCCTCAATCTCGACAGCTGGTCCGCCCATGCGCCGGGGCTGCACCTGCACGGCGACAACCTGGCCTACGTGATTTACACCTCGGGCTCGACCGGCCAGCCCAAAGGCGTCGGCAACACCCATGCAGCCCTGAGTGAGCGTTTGCAGTGGATGCAAGCCACCTACGGCCTGGGCGCCGACGATGTGCTGATGCAAAAGGCCCCGATTAGTTTTGACGTGTCAGTGTGGGAGTGCTTCTGGCCGTTGATCACCGGTTGCCGTCTGGTGCTGGCCGGGCCGGGAGAGCACCGCGACCCGCAGCGCATCGCGCAGTTGGTGCAGCAGTTCGGGGTGACCACGTTGCACTTTGTGCCGCCGTTGTTGCGTCTGTTTGTCGATGAACCGCAGGCCTTGCAGTGCCGCACGTTGCGTCGGCTTTTCAGTGGCGGCGAAGCCTTGCCCGCCGAACTGCGCAATCACGTGCTGCAACAATTACCCGCCGTGCAACTGCATAACCGTTACGGCCCGACGGAGACCGCGATCAACGTCACCCACTGGCAGTGTGCTCATGATGACGGCGAGCGCTCGCCCATCGGCCGCCCACTGGGCAACGTGGTGTGCCGGGTGCTCGACAGCGAATTGAACCTGCTGCCGGTGGGTGTGCCGGGGGAATTGTGCATCGGCGGTATTGGCCTGGCGCGTGGCTATCTGGAGCGTCCGGGGCTGACGGCTGAGCGCTTTATTGCTGACCCGCTAGGCGAGCCGGGGGCGCGGCTGTACCGCACCGGTGATCAGGTGCGCTGGAACCGCGATGGCGCCCTCGACTACCTCGGGCGTCTGGATCAGCAAGTCAAACTGCGCGGCTTTCGCGTCGAGCCGCAAGAGATCGAAGCGCGCTTGCTGGCCCAGCCTGAGGTGGCGCAGGCGGCGGTATTGATTCACGACACCCAGGCCGGGCCGCAACTGATCGGCTACTACACGGCGCTCGACGGGTCGCTGCCCGAGGCCGAACACAGCGTGCAACTTAAAGCCGCACTGGCCGCCGAACTGCCGGATTACATGGTCCCCGCGCAGTTGTTGCGCCTTGAACGCATGCCCCTGAGCCCGAGTGGCAAGCTTGATCGCCGGGCCTTGCCGGAGCCGGTGTGGCACGTGCGCGAGCACGTCGAGCCTCAGACTGAACTGCAACAACGCATTGCCGCAATCTGGCGCGAAGTGCTGGGGCAGGCCCGAATTGGCCTCAATGACGACTTCTTCGCTCTGGGCGGGCACTCGCTGCTGGCTACGCAAATCGTTGTCCGCGTGCGTCAGGCTTGTGACGTTGAACTGGCCTTGCGAATCCTGTTTGAAGCCAGTGAGCTGGGTGCATTTGTCGAGCAGGTAGAGCGAATCCAGGCCAGCGGCCAGCGCAACACGCAACGGCCGATTCAGTTGGTGGATCGCAGTCAGCCGGTGGCGCTGTCGTACTCTCAGCAGCGCATGTGGTTCCTCTGGCAGATGGAGCCCGACAGCCCGGCCTATAACGTTGGCGGCATGGCGCGTTTGACCGGCTTGCTGGACGTCGGGCGTTTCGAGGCGGCATTGCAGGCGTTGCTGCTGCGCCACGAAACCCTGCGCACCACGTTCCCCAGTGTCAATGGCGTGCCTTGCCAGCAGGTGCATCGCGACACGCGCCTGAGCCTGGGCTGGCTGGACCTGAGCGCCCTGGACTGCGCTGCCCGTGAGCAGCGTTTGCAGGCCCTGGCCGACAGCGAGGCGCATCAGCCGTTTGATCTGGAGCGCGGGCCGTTGCTGTGTGCCCATATGGTCAAGGCCGCCGCCCGCGAACACTACTTTGTCCTGACCTTGCATCACATCGTCACTGAAGGCTGGGCGATGGATATTTTTGCCCGCGAACTGGGCGAGTTGTACGAAGCGTTTGTGGATGATCGCGCCTCGCCGTTGCTGCCGCTGGCCGTGCAATACCTCGACTACAGCGTGTGGCAACGCCAGTGGCTGGAGTCGGGCGAACGGCAGCGCCAGCTCGATTACTGGACCGCCAAACTCGGCACCGAGCATCCGTTGCTCGAACTGCCCGGCGACCGGCCTCGGCCTGCGGTGCAGAGCCATCAGGGCGGGTTGTACCGCTTTGACCTCAGCGACGAGTTGGCCGCGAAACTGCGAGGGTTCAATGCCGAACACGGCCTGACCCTGTTCATGACCATGACCGCCACCCTGGCGCTGCTGCTCTACCGCTACAGCGGCCAGACCGACCTGCGCATCGGCGCGCCGGTGGCCAACCGCATCCGCCCGGAAAGCGAAGGGCTGATCGGGGCTTTTCTTAACACCCAGGTACTGCGCTGCGAACTGGATGGCCACATGCGCGTGGCTGAACTGCTGGAGCAGGTGCGCCAGACCGTCATCGAAGGCCAGTCGCATCAGGACTTGCCGTTTGATCATCTGGTCGAAGCCCTGCAACCCCCGCGCAGCGCCGCTTACAACCCGCTGTTTCAAGTGATGTGCAACGTGCAGCGCTGGGAGTTCCAGCAAAGCCGGACACTGGCAGGCATGACAGTGGAGTTTTTGCCCAACGATGCGCGGGCGACCAAGTTCGACCTCAACCTGGAAGTCACTGACCTCGACCACCGCTTGGGCTGCTGCCTGACCTACAGCACTGATTTGTTTGATGAGCCGCGCATCGCCAGCATGGCCGAGCACTGGCGTAATCTGCTGCACGCGCTGCTGGCCGACCCGCAACAACGGCTGAGCGAGTTGCCGCTGTTGGATGGCGCTGCACAACAGCGCTTGCTGGACGGGCTGACACCGGCGGCGGGTACGCAGCGTCTCGATCACTACGTGCATGTTCTGTTTGCGGAGCAAGCCCGAATGCGTCCTGAGGCCATCGCCTTGACCTTCGGCGGGCAGCACTTGAGCTACGCCGAACTTGAAGGCCGCGCTAATCAACTGGCCTGGAAGCTGCGCGAGCTGGGCGTAGGCCCGCAGGTGCGGGTGGGGCTGGCACTGGAACGTTCGCTGGACATGGTCGTCGGCCTGCTGGCGATCCTCAAGGCGGGCGGCGCCTACGTGCCGCTCGACCCGGAATACCCGCTGGAACGCTTGCAGTACATGATCGAAGACAGCGGCATCAGCGTGTTGTTGAGCCATCGCAGCCTGTTTGCCGCGCTGGGTGAATTGCCCTCAAGCGTTGTGCGCTGGAGTCTCGAAGACGACGGCCCGCAACTGGCCGCGTACCCGTCCAGCGCACTGCCGTTTATCAATTTGCCACAGCATCAGGCGTATTTGATCTACACCTCGGGCTCCACCGGCCAGCCCAAGGGCGTGGTGGTGTCCCACGGCGAGATCGCCATGCATTGTCAGGCGGTGATTGAGCGGTTTGGCATGCGTGCGGATGACTGTGAACTGCACTTTTATTCGATCAACTTCGACGCTGCCACCGAACGTTTGCTGGTGCCGCTGCTCAGTGGTGCGCGGCTGGTACTGCGGGCGCAAGGGCAGTGGGACGCCGAAGCAATCTGCCAACTGATCCGTGAGCAACAGGTCAGTATTCTGGGCTTCACCCCCAGCTACGGCAGCCAATTGGCCCAGTGGCTGGCCAGCCGTGGGCAGACATTGCCGGTGCGCATGTGCATCACCGGCGGCGAAGCATTGACCGGCGAGCACTTGCAGCGCATCCGTTCTGCCTTCCAGCCCAGCGTGTTTTTCAATGCCTACGGCCCGACCGAAACCGTGGTCATGCCGCTGGCCAGTCTGGCACCGGAACACCTAGCCGATGGCGCTGCCAGTGTGCCAATCGGTGAGGTCATCGGTGCACGGGTGGCCTACATTCTCGACAGCCATCTGGCGCTGGTGCCCCAAGGCGCCACCGGCGAACTGTACATCGGCGGCGCCGGGCTGGCGCAGGGTTATCATCAGCGTCCCGGGCTGACGGCCGAACGCTTTGTGGCAGACCCGTTTGCGCGCAATGGCGGGCGCTTGTACCGCACCGGCGACTTGGTGCGCCAACGCGCTGACGGTCTGGTGGAATACCTGGGGCGGGTCGATCATCAGGTCAAAATCCGGGGTTTTCGCATCGAACTGGGCGAGATCGAAAGCCACTTGCTCGCGCATCCGGTGGTACGTGAAGCCGTGGTGCTGGCGTTGGACATGCCGGGTGGCAAGCAACTGGCGGCCTGGTTGGTGTGTGATGAACAGGCCGAGGCGGGTGCGTTGCGCGAAGCGCTCAAGGCCCGGCTCAAGGCGCAACTGCCGGATTACATGGTGCCCGCGCACTTGATGATGCTGGACAACATGCCGCTGACCGCCAACGGCAAACTCGACCGCCGCGCCTTGCCAGCGCCCGATGTTGAGCTCAATCGCCAACTCTACGTGGCCCCGCGCAATGCCCTGCAAGCCAGTTTGGCCAAGGTGTGGGGCGAGGTGCTGAACCGTGAGCACGTCGGTCTTAATGACAACTTTTTCGAGCTGGGCGGCGACTCGATCCTGTCGATTCAAGTGGTCAGCCGCGCCCGGCAATTGGGGATTCACTTCAGCCCCCGTGACCTGTTCCAGCATCAAACAGTACAAGCGCTGGCGAGCGTTGCGACCCAGACCGAGCAACTGACCGCCGAGCAGGGCGTACTCACTGGCGAATCGGCGCTGACGCCGATTCAACAGTGGTTCTTTGATACCGACATGCCGCAACGCGGGCACTGGAACCAGTGCGTGCTGCTGCAACCTGCCGAACCTCTTGAGCCGGCCTTGCTGGAGCGGGCGCTACTGGCCCTGGTGATGCATCACGACGCCTTGCGCCTAAGCTTCGAGCACCGCAACGGGCAATGGCAGGCGCGTTACCTGGGCGCTGCGCAGCAACCGTTGCTTTGGCGAGCCAGCGTGGCGGACCTGCAAGACTGCGCCGGGCTGTTTAACGACGCGCAACGCAGCCTCGATCTGCAAGCAGGGCCGCTGCTGCGCGCGGTACTGGTCGATGGCCCGCACGGGGAGCAACGCCTGTTGCTGGCGGTCCACCATTTGGCGGTCGACGGGGTGTCCTGGCGGGTCTTGCTTGAAGACTTACAGTCGCTGTACCGCCAACAGCCACTGCCCGCGAAAACCAGCGCATTCAGGGCGTGGGCCAATCGTTTGCACGCTTATGCCAGCAGTGATTCGCTGCGTGAAGAGCTGGGCCTGTGGCAAGAGCACCTCAAGGGGCCAGCGGTGGAGCTGCCGGGCGTTAACCGTCATGGCGGGCGGCAACATCTGCACGGGCAAACGCTCAGTGTGCGGCTGGACGAGGCACGCACCCGGCAACTGCTGCAACAGGTGCCCAGCGCCTATCGCACGCAGATCAACGATGTGCTGCTGACCGCGCTGGCGCGGGTGATCTGCCGCTGGAACGGCCAACCGTCGACCCTGGTGCAACTTGAAGGTCACGGCCGCGAAACCCTGTTCGATGAGATCGACTTGAGCCGCACCGTGGGCTGGTTTACCAGCGCTTATCCGCTGCGCCTGACGCCGAGCAGCCACCTGGGGCAGGGCGCTTCGATCAAGGCCATCAAAGAGCAACTGCGACACGTACCGCACAAAGGCCTGGGTTATGGCGTGTTGCGCTACCTGAGCGACCCGGCCACGGGGCAAGCCCTGGCCGCGTTGTGCGAGGCACCGATCACCTTTAACTACCTTGGCCAGTTTGACCAGAGCTTTGCCAGCGATGCGCTGTTCCGCCCGCTGTACGAGCCGACCGGCATCGCCCACGACCCGCAGGCTCCATTGCCCAACGAGTTGAGCATCGACAGCCAGGTGTATGGCGGCGAGTTGGTTTTGCGTTGGACCTTCAGCGTCGAGCGCTATCAGCCCCAAGCCATTGAAGCGCTGGCCCAGGATTACCTCGCGGAGCTTGAAAGCCTGATTGCCCACTGCCTGAGCAGCGATGCGGGCGGCTTGACGCCATCGGACTTCCCGCTGGCCAAACTCAGTCAGGCGCAACTCGACAGCTTGCCGGTGGCGGCAGGCCTGATTGAAGACGTGTACCCCATGACCCCGATGCAAGAGGGCATGTTGCTGCACACCTTGCTCGAACCGGGCACCGGGCTGTACTACATGCAGGACCGCTACCGGATTGACAGCGCCCTCGACCCTCAACGTTTCGCCCAGGCCTGGCAGTCAGTGGTGACGCGGCATGAGGCCTTGCGTGCGTCGTTCTGCTGGAACGCGGGCGAAGGCATGCTGCAAATCATCCATCGCCCCGGCAACACCGAAGTTGATTACCTCGACTGGAGCCGCGAGCCGCAAGACAGCCACGAAGAACGTCTGCAGGCGCTGCTCAAGCGCGAGCGCGAAGCCGGTTTTGATCTGCTCAATCAGGCGCCGTTCCACCTGCGCCTGATCCGTGTGGGTGAGGCGCGCTACTGGTTCATGATGAGCAATCACCACATCCTCATAGATGCTTGGTGCCGTTCGCTGCTGATGAGCGACTTTTTTGAAATCTACAGTGCGCTTGGCGAAGGTCGCGCCCCGCAACTGACCACGCCACCGCGCTATCGCGAGTACATCAGTTGGCTGCAACAGCAGGACCTGCAGCAGGCCAACGCTTGGTGGCAGCGCAACCTGCAAGGCTTTGAACGGACCACTTACATCCCCACCGACCGGCCTTTGCTGCGCGAGCATGCGGGCGCTAGCGGCGGCATGCTGGTGGGCGACTGCTACACCCGGCTTGAGGTCAAAGATGGCGTGCGGTTGCGTGAACTGGCGCAGCAGCACCAATTGACCATCAACACCTTTGCCCAGGCGGCATGGGCGTTGGTGCTGCGACGCTTAAGCGGTGAGCGCGACGTGGTGTTTGGCGTTACCGTGGCCGGGCGCCCGGTGCAACTGCCGCAAATGCAGCAGACGGTCGGGCTGTTTATCAACAGCGTGGCCCTGCGTGTGCAGATGCCTGAAGACGGTCAGGCGCTGAGCGTTCGGCAATGGCTGAGCGCCTTGCTCGAACACAATATGGAGTTGCGCGAGTACGAGTACTTGCCGCTGGTGACGATTCAGGAGCGCAGCGAACTGCCCAAAGGCCAGCCGCTGTTCGACAGCCTGTTTGTGTTCGAGAACGCGCCGGTCGATATGTCGGTGCTGGACCGGGCCCAGAGCCTGAACGCCACCTCGGACTCAGGTCGTACCCATACCAACTTCCCGCTCACCGCCGTGTGCTACCCCGGCGATGACCTGGGCTTGCACCTGTCTTACGACCAGCGCTTTTTTGAGCGCAGCAGCGTTGAGCGCCTGCTCAGTGAGTTCAAGCGCTTGTTGCTGGCCTTGATGGACGGCGTCAATGGCGACATGGCCGACTTGCCTTTGCTGGGCGAGGCTGAGCAGCAATTCCTTATAGAGGGCTGCAACCGAAGCCAGCGCGAGTACCCGTTGCAGCACAGCTATGCTGAACTGTTCGAAGCCCAAGTGGCAGCGCATCCGCAGCGCATCGCGGCCGGTTGCCTGGAGCAGCAGTGGAGTTACCACGAACTGAACCAGCGCAGTAACCGCCTGGGCCATGCCTTGATCGCAGGCGGTGTGCGTATGGATCAACCGGTGGCGCTGCTGGCGGAGCGCGGGCTGGACTTGCTGGGCATGATCATTGGCAGCTTCAAGGCCGGGGCGGGCTATTTGCCGCTGGATCCGGCGCTGCCAGGGCCGCGTCTGAGCCGCATCTTGGAATTGAGCCGCACGCCTATGCTGGTCTGCACCCAGGCCTGTCGCGAGCAGGCGCAAGCCTTGCTCGATGAGTCAGGTTGCGCGGTGCGTCCACGGCTACTGGTATGGGAAGACGTGCAAGCCGGGACGTGGGCGGATCACAACCCGCAGGTCTACAGCGGCCCGGACAACCTCGCCTACGTCATCTACACCTCGGGTTCCACCGGGTTGCCCAAAGGCGTGATGGTCGAGCAACGCGGCATGCTCAACAACCAGTTGAGCAAAGTGCCGTACCTGCAACTGAGCGAGGGTGATGTGATTGCGCAGACCGCCTCGCAAAGCTTCGATATTTCGGTGTGGCAGTTCCTCGCCGCACCCTTGTTCGGTGCGCGGGTCGAGATTGTTCCGAACACCATCGGCCACGACCCGCAAGCCCTGCTGGCGCAGGTCAATGCCCAAGGCATCAGCGTGCTGGAAAGCGTGCCGTCGTTGATTCAAGGCATGCTGGCCGAGGCCCCTGTTGAACTGACTGGCTTGCGCTGGATGCTGCCCACCGGTGAGGCCATGCCGCCAGAACTGGCGCAGCAATGGCTGTTGCGTTACCCCGAGATTGGCCTAGTCAATGCCTATGGCCCGGCCGAATGCTCAGATGACGTGGCGTTCTTCCGCGTTGATCATGGGGCGACTCAAGGCAGCTACTTGCCGATTGGCACGCCGACCGACAACAACCGTCTGTACCTGCTCGACGACGCGCTGCAACTGGTCGCACTCGGCGCGGTGGGTGAGTTGTGCGTGGCAGGCACCGGCGTGGGCCGGGGTTATGTCAGCGACCCGCTGCGCACCGCGCTGGCCTTTGTGCCGAACCCGTTCGGTGCACCGGGTGAGCGTTTGTACCGCACTGGCGACCTGGCGCGGCGGCGCAGCGACGGGGTGCTGGAGTACGTCGGGCGCATCGACCATCAAGTGAAAATTCGCGGTTATCGGATCGAACTGGGGGAAATCGAAGCGCGCCTGCACGAGCAACCAGAACTGCGTGACGCGGCGGTCAGCGTGCAGGAAGGGCCCAATGGCAAATACCTGTTCGGCTATCTGGTGGCCGCGCAAACGGCCCTCGGCCTGAACGAGCGGCTGGACCGGATCAAACAGCGCCTGCGCGCTGAACTGCCGGACTACATGGTGCCGCTGCATTGGTTGTGGCTGGAGCGATTGCCCCTCAACGCCAACGGCAAACTCGACCGCAAGGCGCTGCCGGCGGTAGACATCGGCCAGTTGCAGCGTGAGGACTACCTGGCGCCACGCACAGAACTGGAACACACCTTGGCAGGCATCTGGAGTGAAGTCCTGGGCGTCGAGCGGGTAGGGGTCAACGACAACTTCTTCGAGCTGGGCGGCCACTCCTTGCTGGCGACACAAATCGCCTCGCGGGTACAGAAAGTACTGCAACGCAACGTGCCGTTACGGGCGATGTTTGAATGCAGTTGCGTGGCCGAGTTGGCGGTGTACATCGAAGGGCTACAAAGCAGCGAAATCAACGAGGAAAAAGTCGATCGCCTGAGCGACCTGATGGCCGAACTCGAAGGGCTGTAACAACACCCCCTGTAGGAGCCGAGCTTGCCTCGCGATCTGTTGATCTTAACCATCAACAGATCGCAGCCTGCGGCAGCTCCAAGGTGAACTGCACGTTGCAAGTTGTTCGCTTCTCGCTACGCTTGGCATCTCGACAGCAAGCCAACGGAATTGTGTATGGAACACACTCATTACAGTGGCGGATGCGTTTGTGGCTCGATCCGTTATGAAGCCTTGGGCCCTGCAGAAAACGCTCATACCTGCTCATGCAAAACCTGCCAGCGGCATACAGGCTCACCGACCGTTGTGTGGGTGGAGTTTGCGCAAGAACGGGTCAAGTGGGTAGGGGCCGGGGGTGCTCCTTCGGTCTTCAGAACCTCGGATTACTCCAGCAGGGCCTTTTGCCCAACGTGCGGAAGTTCGATTGGCGCAATCGATGATGAGCCAACGATTGCATTGCTGATTGGCGGCTTTGATGACAATAACGGCGCCGAGCTGGCGCCGTTGTACCACTCGTTTGAGGACATCCGACCACGTTGGTGGTGTTTGACGCCATTAACCCCGTAGTCGCTGTCGAGGTACGAGGCTGCGATAGTTACTTGGGCCCTAAAATCTGCACCAGCTTGTCTGGCGACGGTGCACCTTGCTGTTGTTGCAGGTTGCCTTGGTCGTCCAGGTAGAAAATCGCCGGGGTCGCTGACAGTTCCAGGTCGTTCATGAGCTGGGCGTTGGCGTCGAGCTTGGCCTGTACGTCAGCCGGGATTTTGCTCAAGGCCTTGAGGGTGCTGGCCTTGCCGGCTTTTTCGTGAGCCAGCAGGGCTTGCTGTGGGTCTTTGGCGGACAGCAGGGCGGCAGACTTGCCCGGGCTGTCTTCGCGGATAATGCCCACCATGATGTGGCGTAATTGCACTTTGCCGGAGTCCACCCACGGCCGGGCCTGTTCCCAGAACATGTTGCAATACGGGCAGTTCGGGTCGCTGAACAGGTAAACGGTGCGCGGCGCATCCTTTTTACCATCCTGGATCCAGTTGCTCTTCTCCATGTTGGCCCAGACCTCTTTGGCCATCGGCGCATACACCAGCTTTTGCAGCGGCGCCAGGCTCAGGTCTTTGCCATCGGCGTCATACAGGTTACCGACCAGCACATTGCCGTCAGCGGTCAGGTACAAGGCCATGCCACGGTTCTGGTACTGCGCGGCATAACCTTTCAAACCGCTGGGGGCATCAAAGCTGCCGACGATTTTCGCGCCCTTGGCTTCGATTTTCTTGATGGCTGGAGGCAGTTCTTCAGCTTGCAGCACAGGCGACTGCAGCAGGGCAGCGCCAAACAGAGAGGTCAGGCTAAGGGTTAACAGTTTGCGGTTAAGCATGTTTGCGTATTCCTTGCAGGGTCGACCTGTTGGGCCGACTTTGAATGTTCTTTGGTAAAGCCTTGCATGGCCTGCGCCAGGCTGGCATCGGACAGTTCGCCCAGGTGGCTGCGCAGCAAACGCCCGTCAGCGCTGTAGAAGAGCGTAGTCGGCAGCGCCATGGAGCCGACTTTCTGGGCCAGTTGCCCGCTGCTGTCGAACAAGATGTTGCTCAGGCTCAGACCCTGGGTTTCGAGGAACGTACTGACGCTCTGCATGCTTTCGCCCTGATTGACGAATAAAAACGTCACGTCTTGATGCTGTTTTTGCGCGTTCTGCAGCACCGGCATTTCCCGGCGACACGGCGGGCACCACGTGGCCCACAAGTTGATGACCAGCGGGCCGCCCTGGTAACTGCTCAGTTGCACCGATTCGCCATTGGCTGTGCGCAAGGTGAGTTCAGGCAGGCGCGAACCCTGCTCATAGAGGCTGGAAGACAGGCTGGCCAAAATCCAGAAGGTCAGGCCAGTACTCAACCCCCAAGCTAATGGGCGGCGCAAGCCCGCACGGCGCCAACCCCAGAGCACCGCACCTGCAACCACGGCCACCAGGCCGGGCCAGACCATAAACCCGCCGTCACGCAAATCGAGCATTTTCAACGGGCTGTTCTGGAAGTGCGGCCAGAAAGCGAGCACAAAACCGATACGCGCCACGAGCAAGCCCAGCAAAAACAGGGCAAACAACACTGACTCAGGGTTCTCGCCGCCACGTTTGGCCACCCGCCAACCGACCAGCGTCGCCAGGGCGAGGGCCAGGATCAGCAGCAGGTGGTTAATTGCCAAGGCAAACGAACCGATGGTCAGGGTGAGCATTTATGGGGTTTCCCGAGTGGCATTCCAGTTTTTCAAAAAAGTCTCGGCGTTGACTTCGCCGGTGATCCGCTGCCCACGACGCTCAACCCCATTGGGACCTATCCAGATAAAACTGGGCGGGCCGGGCACCTGGTAACGGCTGAGCAATTCGCGGCTGGCGACATTATCGGCGGTCACATCAAGACGCAACAGTCGCACGCCCTGCAAAGCCGATTGCACCTCAGGTTTGGCGAACACCTGTTTTTCCATGACTTTGCACGACACGCACCAGTCGGCGTAGTAGTCGAGCAACACCCATTGCCCCTCGGCCTTGGCGCTGGCCAGTTCACGGTCGAGGCTGGCCGGGTCGTTGAGGGTAATGAAGTCGCCATGGTCATTGCTGACCGTGGTGCCGATCACGGTTTTAGCGGTGTACACCTGCAACGGTTGACCCAGGTCGGTGCCGCCACCGGCGGCCCCTATCAGCATCAAGCCACCCCAAATCCCGGCCAGCAGGCTCAAGGGATTAAACAGCGGCTTGGCGCGGGCGAAGTGTTGCGCTTGTTGCCACAGGCTGCTGGCAAAAATAATCAGTAACACTCCCCACAACCCCAGCCACAGGGTTTCACTGACCACCGGGCGCAGCAACAGCAGGGCCGTAGCGAGGAACAGGAAGCCAAACAGCCCTTTGGTCAGATCCATCCAGGCGCCCGGCTTGGGCAAAAAGCGGCTGCCCACTGTGACCAGCAACAACAACGGCATGCCAATCCCGACACCCATCACAAACAGCACCAGGCCACCTTCAACCGCATTGCCGCTCTGCGCGATGTACAGCAGGGCGCCTGCCAGCGGGGCGGTCATGCACGGGCCCACCAGCAAACCCGACAAGGCGCCGAGGATGCCCGCACCCAGCAGGCTGCCGCCTTTGCGACCACGGCCGGCGTTTTCGAGGCGATCGCGCAAGGCGGCGGGTAACTGCAATTCAAAAAAGCCAAACATCGGCAGCGCCAGCACCACAAACAGGGCGGCAAAGCTTGCGAGCAACCAGGGTTGTTGCAGCAGGGCCTGCAAGTTGGCGCCCAGCAGGGCGGCCAAAACGCCCAAGCCTGCATACACCAACGCCATGCTCACTACGTAACTGCTGGCGACGGCGAAACCGCGCCCGGCGCTGGCACCGCTGCCCACCACCAGCCCGGCCAGAATCGGCAGCATGGGCAATGAGCACGGGGTAAAGGCCAGCAACAGGCCCAGGCCGAAGAACAGCAACAAGCTCCAGCCCAACGAACGCTGCTGCAAGCTGGCCGCCAGCGACTGGTCCTGGGCCTGGCCTTGAGCGGCGACAGGTTGTGCGCCGCCCAGATCCACCACCTGGCTTTGCGGCGGGTAGCACAGACCGGCATCGGCGCAGCCTTGCCAGCTCACTTTGACCTGGCCGCTGGCACCCGCCGGGATCAGCACGTCAACCTGATTGCGGTAGACCTGGCTGGCACCAAAAAACTCGTCATTGTGCTCCTCACCCTGGGGCAGCACGGGGGTGTGCGCAGCGTCCAGACCGTCAAACTTGAAGCGCTTTTGGTACAAATAGTAGTTGTCGGCAATCTGCCAGCTCAGCCGGGTTTCGCCCGATGGCAAGGCTTCGCTGCTGAAGGCGAACGCCTTGGCCACCGGCAAAAAGTCGACTTTCTGGGCAAAAGGGTCATTACTGGCTTGCGCCTGGCTGAAGCCCGTCAGCAGTAGAAACAGAAAAATAAACAAACGGTGCATACGCCCAGCCTTGGTCTTTATGAATAGGCAACACCTTGGCGACACATGATTAACCGAGTGTTAATAGGGTCGCGAAACTGACAAGCGCTTTAAACAAAGCAGGTGCACTACATTTATAGGGTGGATAATCCGCCCTTAATCCCATGATTTTTTAATCAGCCTATTTACGCGGGTATGAGCATGCACGTACTGGTTTGCGAAGACGATGAACTGATTGCCAGCGGCATTGTGGCCGGGCTGACGGCGCAGGGGCTGACGGTTGAACATGTCGGTACCGCCAGCAAAGCCAAATCCATGCTCAAGGCCGCCGAGTTTGACGTGATGGTGCTTGACCTGGGCTTGCCTGACGAAGACGGCCTCAAGCTGTTGCAGCAACTGCGTCAGCAGGGCTTTGAACTACCCGTGCTGGTGCTGACCGCCCGTGACTCGGTCACCGACCGGGTGGATGGCCTGCAAGCCGGGGCCGATGACTATTTGCTCAAGCCCTTTGACCTGCGCGAACTGGCCGCCCGCCTGCACACCTTGTTGCGTCGAGTGGCCGGGCGCAGCGTCAATTTGATCGAACACGGGCAATTGAGCTATGACCCGAGCAGCCGCATTACCTTGCTGGGCGGTCAGCCGGTCGACCTGTCGCGGCGCGAGCAGGCACTGCTGCAAGCCTTGCTGCATAACCGCGGACGCGTGTTGTCGGCCGAGCAGCTCAAAGACAGCATTTACGGCTTTGGTGACGAACTGGAGAGCAATGCCCTGAACGTTCATATCCATCACCTGCGCTCCAAACTGGGCAAAGGTATCGTCGAAACCGTGCGCGGCCTCGGGTATCGTCTGGGCACCGCCGACGGTGCCGAGCAGCCATGATGAGCATGCGTCTGCGTTTGAGCCTGACCATTGGCTCGGCGTTTGTATTGATCTGGGCATTGGCGGCGGCCTGGATGCTCAGTGACTTGCGTCAGCAAATGATGTTCTCCCTTGACCAGCGTCTGGTGGCGTCCGCGCGTATGGTGGCGGGGCTGCTTGAGCAATTGCCGCAGTTGCCGGTGAAGGGCGAGGGCACCCATTTCAGTGCGGAACAACTGACCATCCCGGGCGGTATGGCGTGCCAGGTGAGTTCGTTGCGCGGTGAGGTGCTGGCCCGCAGCCACAACAACCCGGACCAGCCGATGCGCTCCGAATCGGCGGGTTTTCATGACCAGATCATTGATGGCGCCGCCTGGCGCACGTTCACTCTCGACCGTGGCGATGTGCGCATTACCACCGCCGACCGCCAGGTCGAGCGCGAAGCCCTGAACCTTTCCGTGCTGCTCGCCGCCTCGGTGCCGGTGGGCATGGCCTTGATCGTGTGTTTGCTGCTGCTGTGGCTGGGCCTCGGCCAGGGGTTGGCACCGCTCAACCGCATGCGTGATGCGCTGATGCGCCGCGATGCCGATTCGCTGCAACCGTTGCAGATCAGTCCGTTGCCCAGCGAATTAAAGCCCTTGCTGGACTCTCAGAACCAGTTGCTGGCGCGAATAGCCAAAGCCATCGAACGTGAGCGACGCCTGACCGGCGATGCCGCCCATGAACTGCGCAGCCCGCTGACCGCGATCAAAACCCACCTGCAAGTGGCACGCATGACCGACGGCGCGGCGCGCGAACAGTCCCTGGCCCACGCCGAAGCCGGGGCAGACCGTTTGCACCGGACCCTTGAGCAGTTACTGCTGCTGGCGCGGGTTGAAGGCAGTTTGTCGTTTGATGACGGCGTAGAGTGTTCGGCTGAACAAGTGGCGCGTCTGGCCATCAACGACGCGGCCAGCGGCGCGGCTGACCGTGTGCATTTGCAACTGGCCGATGACCTCCCGGACACCCGTCTGCACGTGCCTTCGGTGCTGGCAATCGCCGCCTTGCGCAATCTGCTCGACAACGCCTTGCGCCACACCCCGGCGGACACCCAAGTGCAATTGAAGGTGCATGCCGAGGGCAACCACGTCGTGTTCGTGGTGCGTGACCACGGCCCCGGCCTCGCGCCTGAGACCTTGCAACACATGACCCAACGTTTCTGGCGCAACGGCAACAGCAACGGTTGCGGCTTGGGCCTGGCGATTGTGCAGGCCATTGTTGAACGGTGTGCGGGCGAACTGAATTTCGACAGCCAGGCCGATGGCTTGCGGGTTGAACTGCGCATGCCGTTGCAGACGGTTTGAACACACATCACGCTGGACCGTAGCAGCTGTCGAGCTTTGCGAGGCTGCGTCCGGCGGCGCAGCCGTCGCAAAATCCAATGACACGGTTATCCAGATAGACGGCATAAACCGGCTTTACGATCGCTTCGCAATCGGACGCAGACTCGCAAAGCTCGGCAGCTGCTACGGGTACTGCTTAGGGTTTATGCGGATCTTGGCTAAATCCTCACCACGCTGATGCGTTTTCAAAACAGGAATGTTTTGGTCAATCTCATCGGCGTATTGAGGGTCCCAGGAATGTCAGTCGCTACCAGCCTTGCTGAAAATCATCCGGTTGAAACGCTGTACGAGTTTGAAGAGTCTCCGTTGCTGGCCCGCCAGAGCCGTCAGGAGTCCAATGCGCGCAGTTACCCGCGGCGCCTGCCGCTGGCCCTCAAGCGGGCCAAGGGTTTGTACGTTGAAGATGTCGAGGGCCGCCGCTTCATCGATTGCCTGGCCGGTGCCGGGACTCTGGCGCTGGGGCACAACCACCCGGTCGTGATCGCCGCCATCCAGCAAGTGCTGAGCGATGAACTGCCCTTGCATACCCTCGATCTCACCACCCCGGTTAAAGACCAGTTTGTTCAAGACCTGTTCGGCCTGCTGCCCGGCGCTTTGGCCAGCGAAGCGAAGATCCAGTTCTGCGGCCCGACCGGCACTGATGCCGTCGAAGCCGCGCTGAAACTGGTGCGCACCGCCACCGGGCGCAACACCGTGGTGTCGTTTACCGGCGGGTATCACGGCATGAGCCAGGGTGCCTTGAGCCTGATGGGCAGCCTGGGGCCGAAAAAGCCGTTGGCCGCCTTGCTCAGCAATGGCGTGCAATTCATGCCGTATCCCTACGATTACCGCTGCCCGTTCGGGCTGGGCGGCAAGCAGGGCGTGCAGGCCAATTTGCATTACCTCGAAAACCTCTTTAGCGACCCGGAAGCCGGTGTGCAGCTACCGGCGGCGGTGATTGTCGAAGTGGTGCAGGGCGAGGGCGGCGTCATTGCGGCAGACCTCGACTGGCTGCGCGGGTTGCGCCGGATTACCGAACAAGCGGGCGTGGCGCTGATCCTCGATGAAATTCAGAGCGGCTTTGCCCGTACCGGCAAAATGTTCGCCTTTGAGCACGCCGGCATCATCCCGGACGTAGTAGTGCTGTCCAAAGCCATTGGCGGCAGCTTGCCGTTGGCGGTGGTGGTGTATCGCGAGTGGCTCGACACCTGGCTGCCGGGCGCCCATGCCGGAACGTTCCGTGGCAATCAGATGGCCATGGCCGCAGGTTCGGCGGTGATGCGCTATCTCAAGCAGCACAACGTTGCTGCGCACGCCACTGCCATGGGCGAGCGCCTCAGCGAACACCTGCACATCCTCCAGCGCGACTTCCCGCAGTTGGGCGATATTCGCGGTCGCGGCCTGATGCTGGGGGTTGAACTGGTTGACCCCAACGGCAGCCCCGACGCCTTGGGCCACCCGCCAGCCTTTGCCCGGCTGGCGCCGCTGGTACAGCGTGAATGCTTGAAGCGCGGCTTGATTCTGGAGTTGGGCGGGCGCCAGGGCAGCGTGGTGCGCTTCTTGCCGCCGCTGATCATCACCGCCAGTGAAATCGACCAGGTCGCGGCCATCTTTGGCAATGCCATGGCCGCAGCGATCACCCGGCTCTAATTTCTGCCCGTGATCACTCGTTAGATTCATATCTTTTACAGCGACGGAGACCCGCACATGAGTTCAGTATTTGACCGCGACGACATCCTCTTCCAAGTGGTGGTGAACCATGAAGAGCAGTATTCGATCTGGCCGGACTACAAAGCCATCCCCAACGGCTGGCGCGCCGTAGGCAAAAGCGGCCTCAAGCCTGAGTGCCTGGCGTATATCGAAGAAGTCTGGACCGACATGCGGCCCTTGAGCCTGCGCCAGAAGATGGATGCAGTGGCCACGCACTAAGCGCAATCATTGTAGGAGCGAGCTTGCCTCGCGATCTTTTGACCTTGAAAAGATCGCGAGCAACCTCGTTACAAGGATTTTACAATCGCATCAATATTGCTCTGCAACTGCGCCACCGGATCTGCGCCGTCAGCGCCGATCACCACCAGTTGGCTGCCACCCTCGGTAATCGCTGCCTTCAACTCGGGTGAAGGTTCGCGATGGTCGAGCACTAGCGCCACGTCATTGTCCTTGAGGGTTTGCGTCAGCGTCTTGAGGGCTTGCGGTGTCCACGGGTCTTCACTGTTATGGGCCACGTCAACGCGCTCCAGATTCAGCCCGCTGATCAAGTAATCCAGCCGGTCGGACACACTCACGACGCTTAAATTATCGGCCTTGGCCAGGCGCGATTCGCTCTCGGCGCTGAGTTTGAGCAGGCGCTGTTTCAGCTCGGCCAGGTTGGCTTCGATTTTGGGCTTGGCGGCGGGGGCCAAACGTACCAGGTCAGCCGCAATCACGTCGGCCATACGGCCCATGTTGTTGCTGGACAGCCACGGCTGGCTGTTGAGGCCATCGCTGTGCACGTCAGGTTGCACGGCAATGCCCGGCAAACTGCCGTCCACAGGGCGTGCGGCGTCCACTTCGACGATGCGGATGTTGCTGCGCCTAGCCATCGGGTACAGCGGGTCGTCGCTCCACAGCGAGCGCAGGCCGACCACCGCATCGGCGTTTTGTGCGAGTTTTTGCAGGGCCGGGGCGCCGCGACCGCTGAAGTAGGCACTTTGCCGACTGCCGGGCAGGTTGGCTGCCGCTGCGCGTTCAAGGGTCACGCCGCTGTCCTTGAGCAGCAGCTCGCTCAAGCCATAGGTAATCGGCAAGCTGGCGAGAATACGCACCGGTTGCGGTGACGGGGTGGCGGCCAGCAGCTGGGTGCTGAGCAGGCCGGTGATGGCAATTGCCAGAGTGAGTTTGCGCAGCGTGAACATTTATCCAATATTCCCTTTGAGGCTTGGCACCACGCCACGAGCAATGGCGGCCAGGGCGAAGGCGATACCGGCCACCAGAATGATCGCGGCGCCGGACGGAATCGGTAGGTCGAGGACGATAGGCAGCAAAATCCCGCACAAGGTGCTGACCGTGGCGATCAGCACCGAAATCCAGAAAAAGCCCTTCAACGACTGGCTGAGCAAGCGCGCCGCAGCGGCCGGAATCACCAGCAGTGCGCCCACCAGAATCGCTCCGATCACCTTGACCGCTGCCACGGTGATCAGCGTTACCAGTATCACAAACAGGTAATCCAGGGATTTCACTGCCACCCCGCGCACGGCGGCCAGTTGCGGGTTGAAACTGGCCAGCATGATGCGGTTGTACAGCGGCAGGCTCAGGCCCAGCACCAACGCGCCGACCACCGCCAGCACCAACAGGTCGTTGCCGTTGACGGTCAGCACCGAGCCAAACAGGACGTTTTCAAGGATATGGATGTTGATCTTGCCCGCGAGAATCAGCAGCAGGCTGGCGCCCAACGCCAATGACACCGAGAGGAAGACCCCGATCAGCGTGTCTGGGGCCAGGCCTGTGCGGTTGCGCAGGTAATTGAGCGAAATGCCGAACAGCAGGCAATAGCCGAACAGGCTGCCATAAGGCCCGGTGTAGGGTTCGCCGAGCAGGATGCCGATGGCCACCCCGGTCAGCGCTGCGTGGCCCACGGCTTCGGAAAAGAACGCGAAGCGCTTGACCACCACCAGGGTGCCGAGCCCGCCCAGCACGGGGCCGATGAGTAAACCGGCGAGCAGCGCATTGACCACAAAGCCGTAGGCCAGCACTTCGGGCAAATACCCGGCGGTGGCCCAGCCTTGAATCATCAAACGGAAGGCTTCATAGCTCATGGCTGGGCGCTCCCGCAGGCTTTAGGGTGGGTTGAAAACAGGCTCAACAGGCGCTCAGGGCTAAGGGTTTGCGCAGGCGGGCCGTCGAACAGCACCTGGCGATTAAGCCCGGTGACGCGATCTGCCAGACGTTTGACGGCCGCCAGATCGTGCTCGATCCACACCACCGTGACGCCTGATTGCTGCCAGTCGTTGAGCAAACGTTCAAACACCTGCGCACCGGCTTCGTCCAGCGCCGACATCGGCTCATCCAGCACTAGCAATTGCGGGGCCGGGATCAGCCCCTGGGCCAGCAGCACCCGTTGCCGTTCACCGCCCGACAAGGCGCCCATGCGGCGCTTGCGTTTGTGTTGCATGCCCACCCGTTCCAGCGCATCGCCAATGGCCGGGGCAATCTTGCGCGACAAGCCCATAAAGGCCGGGCGCCGCTGGCACATGGCGGCCATGAAGTCGTCGACGGTCATGGGCAAGCCACGGTCAAATTCCAGCGCCTGGGGCACATAGCCGATCAACCCCGGCTCGCCGTTCCAGTTCAGGCGCAACTCGCCCTGATGCGGCATTTGCCCGAGCAGGGTTTTGATCAGCGAGCTTTTGCCGCCGCCATTGGGCCCCACCAGCGCATGCACGCTGCCCGCCTGAATGTTGAAACTAATACGGTCCAGAATCGGCGTGCTGCCCAAGGTCAGCGACACCTGATCAAACTCCACACCCGGCCCGCGGGCTTGCACCACAAGAGGTTCAGCCGCCGTCATGCCCCGGACTCCTGAATCGCCTTGACCACGGTATTGAGGTTGTTGTTCATCTCTTTTTCATACTTGTCGGCGGTGTACTCGCCATAGGAGATATGCGACAGCGGGTAAAGCTTGACCCCGGACTCGCGCTGGATGGTTTCAACGTACGTCGACGGGAAGTCCATCTCGGAGAAGATCACTTTCACATCCAGGTCGCGCAGTTGGTCGATGGTCTTTTTCAACTGGCTGGGGCTCGGCTCAATACCGTGGGCTGGCTCAACCACGGCGGTCACTTCCAGGCCAAATTCGCGCAACAAGTAGTCATAGGCGGCGTGCACGGTGGCGACCCGCAAATCCGCGTTGGGGGCTTCGGTGAGTTTGGCCAGGGCGTCGGCGCGCATCTGGCGCAGGCGCTTGCCGTAAGCGCGGGCATTGGCGGTATAGGTTTTGGCGTTGGCCGGGTCGAGCTTGCCCAGTTCCCGGGCGATGTTGTTGACCTGGGCAATCGAGGCGCTGATCGACAAGAAGGTGTGCGGGTTGACCACCTTGCCAGCGCCCCGCGCGGCGGTGCCGGTGGCGGCCAGCAGCGGTACGTTCTGGTTGGCCTCGATGACCGGGATGTCCGGTTTTTCACTGGCTTCGATCATCTTGTCGGCGAAATCATCATGGCCCACGCCATTGAGCACGATCACGTCCAGCGTGCCGATGCGCTTGATGTCGTCAGCGCGGGGTTCATAGGCGTGCGGGTTAAAACCGGCCGGAATCATCGGCACCACTTCAGCCTTGTCGCCAACAATGTTTTTCACGTAGCTGTAATACGGGTGCAGGGTGATGCCAATGCGCAGTGGTTTGGCCAGCGGCGCCGGGGCGGCGGTGTCAGCGTGCGTCAGAGGTGAAAGGCAGAGGGCCAGGAGGCCGGCCAGCAACAAGGTGCGGCGTCGAAATACAGATGAAATGGACATGGCGAGCAGTCTTCTCTCAGGTAAAGCGGTGGGTTCAGTGCCGATGCTGGCGAGTCACCCCGGCATCGAATTGGGCGATCACTTGCTTCCAGCCGTTCTGGAGCAAGGCGCCATCGCTGAAGTCGGTGGGGGCGCTGACGTTACTGTTGCGGTTAAGCCACACATCGGGCTGCTCGTTGATACGCATCAAAAACGAGCCGGCCACCTCAGGGTTGGGGCTCACGCCCAGGTACGCCTGGTCGCCCAGCAATTGCCAGGCATGGTTGCCACGGCTCACCGAGCTGGCATCGCTGGCAAAGGGCGCGAAGCCTTCTTCGGCCAATTGCCCGGGTTGGGGCAGGGCGCCGGTTTCTTCGCGCAGCAGGTTGATCTCGTCCAGGGTGACCCGCAGATCGGCGTAGATACCTTGCTCGGCGGCATTTAGATCGAGCCGGGCATCCAGTTGGTGGGCCGCCACTGAGGTTGCCTCATGGGACTCATGACGCCAGGCCACGACCGACCCCGCGACGCACAGAATCAGCAGGCACAACAGCAGCACGTAAAGGGTTTCATGCCCGGCACCGGCCGGGCGCACGACGTGAGTATTCATTCGATATCGGCTTGGTCGATTTCAACAATGTGGCCGGGGCCTGCGTCAAACAGCACGTAGAACTCGCCTTCCGGGCGTTTGAAGGTCAGGGTCGAATCAGTGCCCAATTTGCCGGGCACCAAGATGGTTTCGTCATAACCGATCACATCCAGCGTCACCCCCGGTGCGCCACTGCCATCAGAAAACCCGCCAGTGCAGCGGATCTGGTCGTCGCCCAGGCTTTTGCACTCACACATCGGGTTGTGCGCCAGGGCCTGGCCGCTGAACCCCAGCAAGGCCAGAAAACCCGCGGCCATGACATGGCGCGCGGGGTGTTTGAACAGGTGCGAACTCATCGTTTACCTCCTTGTTGAGCCAGCCAGGCCATGGTTGCCGGTGAGGCCTCGCTCAGGGGGATGGATGCCTGATGCATTGAGCCGTCCCAGCCCTCAAGGGTGATCCACAGCTCAGCATCGTCTTTGGTACGTTCCGGGATCGGCAAGGTGGCGCCCATGCGGTACGGCGTGCCGAAAAAAATCACCCCGGCAGCGCGCAAGCTGCGCGGCTTGCCGATGCGTAAATAACCGGCCTTGACCTGATCGATACAGGTGTCGCACAGGGCAGCAGTGAAGCTTTTCATATAGCCAGCGGGGCCATCAGGGCGTGGGCCCTCGTTGCGCATTTCTGCCAGCCGCAGGCTCCAGGGGCCAACCTGCACCGTGCCGATTTCGCGCTCGCCAAGGCCGCTGTCACCCCGAAACAGTGACGCCTCATGAAAATACTTGGGCATAAAGCCCAGAGGGATCAGCAACAACAGAATGTTGATGTGAAACCGCCATTTGAGCCACCAGCGACCCAGTGCAGAAGAGGGGGCTACCGCCGCTGCCTTACTCATACATTGGCCTCCTCGGGCTGCGCGCTGCGAGCTGTTACGGTTTGCCTGCCGGTCGGTACACGGGCAGGTTTATTGCTGCGTTTAAGCGCGTTGGCGGTGGCCAGTGCCGTGCGTTTGGTCCAGATCAGCAGGCCGCTCAACACCATCATGCTCAGTACCAGACCGAAGAAGAACCAGATCAGCTTGACCCACAGACCGCCGAAATCACCGGTGTGTAGCGGGCGCATGGACTCAGTCACCAGTTCCAGTCCGGAACGGTCGGCGATCATCCGCGAACCTTCGATGGCGCCGTTGTACGGGTTGATGTCGGCGGTCTGAAACAGCAGCGGATACCAGCCCGGGCCGCCCACTTCGATATGGCCGTAGGCATTGCTTGGCAAGCTGACAAAGCTGGCTTCAAGGCCGGGAATACTCTCGGCGGCAATTTTCACGGCCTGATCAAGATTGATCATCGGCGCCGGTTGGCCGTCCGGCATGATCGGCACATCCTGACGCGCCACCACCGGCGGGTTGCCCGCGGTGGAAATCGAAATCTGGTTATCGAACATAAAGGCTTCAATCAGAAACCACAGGCCGGTGATGGAGATCACCGCAATAAACCAGATCGACCAGATCCCGCACAGCCGATGGAAGTCGCCCCAAAAGATCCGCGCGCCGTGTTTTAACCGCAGCGTGGGTTTGAGGAAGCCTTTCCAGAATTTTTTGTACACCACCAGCCCGGTAATCAACGACGCCAGCAGCGGCAGGCCGAGGAAAGACACCAAGTACCAGCCCCAGCTATAACCGTTGGTGAACGGCACCAGCCACCAGCCGTGCAGGGCGCGGGTGAACTGGCGGAAATCAAAGCTCGAACTCTCGCCCTGAATGGCCCCGGTATACGGGTTGATGTACAGCGCCGGCGAGCGCCCGTCCGGGTACACCACCCTGGCGACCAGTGCAAAGTGCGACTCATCCGGGCGGCTGATCGACTGCACCGCCAGGGCCGGTTCGGCTTGATGAATGGTGTTCAACACCTGCTCATAAGTGAGCAACGGAGCATCGCTTGAAGGCTGTGTGGCACGGGCTTCAGGGGTCGCCAGCCAGACAATCTCCTGGCTGACCACCGCCAATGTGCCGGTGACACACACAATCAATACAAAGAACCAGATCGGCAGCGTTAACCAGCTGTGGACCAGGAACCAGACCTTGGAGCGGGATTTTTTGGACATGGGGGACGGCAGACTCACGGCTGAGCATGTTTAATCGCAACTGAGAATGCGATTGCTATCCATGTAGGACGTATGAGATGTCGAAAACCCGAAGGTAGAGTTGTAAAAAAGTGTTTCATACTAGGCAAGCACGAATCTGTAGGTGCGAGCTTGCCTCGCGATCTTTTGATCCTTAAAAGATCGCGAGCGCCCACACGATTGAGTTACTCAAGCGAACGTCCCAGTTTCCAGTAGCCCATCAACGTCAGCCCTTTGCGATCAAGCCCGCATTCATTGATGAAAAACCGACGAATATCCATGACCGCTGCGGATTCTCCGGCCACCCAGGCATAGAACTCGCTGCGCTTGGCGCTGGCCAGTTCCCACAGGCGCTGGCTATTGAGGTCCAGCTCTTGCAATGCTGCGCTGTCGTTGAGGTTGGCCCGGGTGGGCGGCAAGCTCGCCAGTTCGCGGGCCGCGAGGATCATGCCTTCACCATGCTGCTTGTGCAGCGTGAGGCGGGGCAGCCAGTGCACTTTGGTGTGCACGCCGCAGAGCAGCGGCATGCAATCGGCCTCTTCGGGCACTTCGATAAACGCCTGGACCTGGGGCGCGTCGGGATGGCTGGCCAGTTGTTCGAGGATCCCGGCGATGGCGGGCAGGGCGGTTTCGTCGCCAATCAGCAGGATTTTGCGCACACCCTGCGGCGGCATCCATTCATAGCCGCCCGGGTCGGCGTGGTAGGCAGCGTTGGGCGCGACTATTTGTAACGGGTCGCCTGGCCTTGCGTGCACCGCCCAGCGCGAAGCGGGGCCGGTTTCGCCATGCAGTACAAAGTCGATGTCCAGTTCGTTTATGTCGGGGCGTAAAGCGCGAATGGTGTAAGTGCGCATCGGCGGCGCCTGCTCGGGCTTCAGGGTGCGGCGCGCGGCTTGCCAGTCGCCAACCTTGGGCAATTCGGGCGCGCTGCCATTGGCGCTGGGGAAGAACAGCTTGACCCGCTGATCGGGGGCCAGCGTGTGCATCAGCGCCACATCCTCGCCCGTAAACACAAAGCGCGTGAGTGAAGGGCTCAAGGCAATGCGCTGCTTGAGGTGAATGTCGAACAGTTGATAGCCGGTCGGTTTGCTGAGCCGTTTGCGCAGGGTTTGCACCAAAGCTGCGGGAGACATGGAGAGCACCCATCAATGAGCTGGAGACCTGTATAGAACGAGCTGCCCGGGAATAAATTTAATCCCGGGTGGCTTATGGTGTGGGAGCGGGCTTGCCCGCGATGATATCGGCGCGGTGTAACAGATAAGTGGGCGTCGCCTGCATCGCGGGCAAGCCCGGCTCCCACAGGGCATGTGTCAAGCTCGCGGGCCTTTTAATTTTCCCTCCGCTTCATCCGTTCCGTAGGGATAGCCGAGCCAAAGCTCGATTGCCAACGTGTACGGAAGAAGTCAGATGAATGCTGAGAAGTCCCTCAAACTTGCCCGCCGGTTCATCGAATTGCCGCTTGAAAAACGCCGGTTATTCCTCGACGGTCTGCGTGCGGAAGGGATCGACTTTTCGCAGTTTCCGATTCCTGCCGATGTGCCTCAGGCGGATCGCCAGGCGTTGTCCTACGCACAGCGGCGCATGTGGTTCTTGTGGCAACTGGACCCGCACAGCGGCGCCTACAACTTGCCCGGTGCCGTGCGCCTGACCGGCACGCTTAACCTCAGTGCGCTGGAACAGGCGTTCGCTTGTGTGGTGCAGCGTCACCAGACCTTGCGCACGGTGTTCCGGCAGAACCCTGACGACAGCCTGGAGCAAGTCGAGCGTCTGGCGCCGATCACCGTCGAACATGTGGATTTCACCCTGTTGCCGGCCATCGAGCGCGAACAAGCGGTGGCCGCAGAGGCGCAGCAGCAGTCGCTGCACCCTTTCGATCTGGCCAATGGCCCGCTGCTGCGGATCAAGCTGCTCAAGCTTGGCGCTGACGAGCATGTGTTGCTGCTGACCTTGCACCACATCGTCTCTGATGGCTGGTCGATGAACGTGCTGATCGACGAATTTATCCGCAGTTACGATGCCTTTGTGCGTAACGAGGCGCCGTCGTTGCCTGAGCTGGCCATCCAGTACAGCGACTACGCCCTGTGGCAGCGCCGCTGGCTGGAGGCGGGTGAGCAAGCGCGGCAACTGGCGTACTGGCAGGCCAAACTGGGTGATGAACACCCGGTCATCACCTTGCCCAACGACTACCCACGCCCGGCCGTGCCCAGCTATCGCGGCACGCGCCATGAGTTCGCCGTAGCCCCGGAGCTGGTTGAGCAGTTGAGGGCCTTGGCCCAGCAGCACACGGTCACGCTGTTTATGCTGCTGTTGGGTGCGTTCAACATCCTGTTGCAGCGCTACAGCGGGCAAAACGATCTGCGCGTGGGCGTGCCGATTGCCAACCGTAACCGCCGTGAAGTCGAAGGGTTGATCGGCTTCTTTGTGAACACCCAGGTACTGCGCACCCAACTGACGGCAGACACCACCGTGGCCGAATTGCTGGCTGCGGTCAAAGAGACTGCGCTCGGTGCTCAAGCCCATCAGGAGCTGCCGTTCGAGCAGTTGGTAGAAGCCCTCAAACTTGAGCGCAACCTGAGCCACAACCCGCTGTTTCAAGTGATGTACAACCACCAGCCGCAAGTGGCCGACATTGAAGCGATCAAAACGGCTTCGGGGCTCACACTGGGCCTGATTGAGTGGGAAGGGCGCACCACGCAGTTTGACTTGAGCCTGGACACCTACGAGAAATCCGGCCGTCTGCACGCAGCGCTCACCTATGCCAATGACCTGTTTGACGGCGCCACCATCAGCCGTATGGCACGGCACTGGTGCAACCTGCTGCGAGCGCTGGTGGACCACCCCGAACGGCGGATCGGTGAGTTGCCGATGCTCGACGCCAGTGAAATACAGACCCGTGTGCACGACTGGAACCGCACCCACGTTGAATACCCGCCCCACACTGGCCTGCAGGTGTTGATTGAAGCCCAGGTTGAGCGCAGCCCCGACGCCACGGCGTTGGTGTTTGGCGCGCAGTCCCTGAGCTATGCGCAGCTCAATGCACGCGCCAACCAATTGGCCCATGAGTTGCGTGAACGGGGTGTTGGCCCGGATGTGCTGGTGGGGATTGCCGTAGAGCGTTCAGTAGAAATGGTGATCGGCCTGCTGGCGATTCTCAAGGCGGGCGGCGCCTATGTGCCGCTCGACCCGGAGTACCCGGCCGAACGTTTGAGCTACATGATCGACGACAGCGGGATCCAGTTACTGTTGACGCAAAAGCACTTGCAGGCGGCATTGGCGCAACACATCCCGGTCATGTGCCTTGATTCTTTAAACGATCAACAGATCGCGAGGCAAGCTCGCTCCTACAGTACAGAGAATCTGGTTGATCTGACTCAGCCGCAAAACCTGGTCTATGTGATCTACACCTCCGGCTCCACCGGCAAGCCCAAAGGCGCGGGCAACACCCATGCCGCGTTGGTCAACCGCCTGAGCTGGATGCAGCAGGCGTATCGCCTGACGGCCGACGATGCTGTGCTGCAAAAGACCCCGTTCAGTTTTGACGTGTCGGTGTGGGAGTTTTTCTGGCCGCTGCTCACCGGCGCACGTCTGGTGGTGGCACAACCGGGTGAACACCGCGAGCCGCTGCGCCTGATCGAAACCATTCGCCAGCAGCAGATCAGCACCCTGCATTTTGTACCGTCAATGTTGCAGGCGTTTATTCATGAGGTGGGCGTTGAGCAGTGCACCAGCCTGCGGCGGATTGTCTGCAGCGGTGAAGCACTGCCGGTTGATGCTCAGCAGCAGGTGTTCGGCAAACTGCCCGATGCCGAGCTGTACAACCTGTATGGCCCGACCGAAGCGGCCATCGACGTCACGCACTGGACCTGCATCGATGAGGGCGCGGCCAGCGTGCCGATTGGCTTGCCCATCGCCAACCTGCGTACGCTGGTGCTGGATGCCAACCTCTCGCCCGTAGCCTTGGGCGTGGCCGGAGAGTTGTATCTGGGCGGGGCCGGGCTGGCGCGCAGCTACCATCGGCGCCCGACGCTGACAGCAGAGCGTTTTGTGCCGTGCCCGTTTAATCAGGGTGAGCGCCTGTACCGCACTGGCGATTGGGTGCGCCAGCGGGTTGACGGGGTCATTGAATACCTGGGCCGGCTTGATCATCAGGTCAAACTGCGCGGGTTGCGCATTGAACTGGGGGAAATCGAAGCGCGTCTGGCCGAGCAGCCGTCCGTGCGCGAAGCCGTGGTGCAGGTGCTCGACGGCAAGCAACTGGTGGCCTACGTGGTGCTGCACGCGCAGGCGCCTGCCGACGCTTGGCAAACGGAATTGGCCAACCAACTGCAACTCGGCTTGCCGGACTACATGGTGCCCAGCCACTGGGTCAGCCTTGAGCGTCTGCCGCTGTCGCCCAACGGTAAGCTCGATCGTAAAGCCTTGCCGCGCCCGGACATCAGCACCGTGCAGCAAGACTACGTCGCACCGGCCTCTGAGCTGGAACAGCGCCTGGCCGAGATCTGGCAACAGGTATTGGGCGTGGCGCAGATCGGTGTCGATGACAACTTTTTTGCCCTGGGCGGCGACTCGATCATCTCGATCCAAGTGGTCAGCCGTGCCCGTCAGGCCGGGATCGCCTTCAGCCCTCGCGACCTGTTCCAGCACCAAACCATCCGCAGCCTGGCCCGGATTGCCGCGCTGAGCACCGAGACCCTTGTCGATCAGGGCCTGGCCACGGGCGCGGTGGCGCTGGCGCCGGTGCAGCAGTGGTTTTTCAGCCTGGACATGCCCCAGCGCCAGCACTGGAATCAGTCATTGCTGTTGCACCCGCGTCAGCCGGTGGATGCCGGGTTGCTGGAACAGGCACTGAACACGCTGGTGAGCCATCACGATGCGCTGCGTTTGCGCTTTGTTCAGCGCCACGGCCAATGGCAGCAAGCCTACGCCGAGCTGCCGAACGAGCCGCTGCTGTGGCAGCGCCAGGCCGCGTCAACTGACGAACTCAAAACCCTGTGCGAACAGACCCAATGCAGCCTGGACTTGCACAACGGCCCGTTGCTGCGGGCGTTGCTGGTGGACATGGCCGATCACAGCCAGCGCCTGTTACTGGTGATTCACCACCTGGTGGTGGACGGCGTGTCGTGGCGGGTGTTGCTCGAAGACTTGCAGCAGTTCTACACAAAACCGGTGCAGGCTGCGCCGGCCAAAACCAGCGCCTATCAGGCCTGGACCGCCCGCTTGGCCGATGAGGCACAGGCGCGGGTCGGGGAACTGGCGCTGTGGCAGCGCCAACTGGCCGGTGCGTCCAGCGAGTTGCCGTGGGATCGGCCTGATGCCGGTTTGCAAAACCGCCATGCCCGCACCTTGTCCCTGACCCACGACGCCGAATTGACCCGCCAGTTGCTGCAAGTCGCTCCCGCCACCTATCGCACGCAGGTCAATGACCTGCTGCTGAGCGCGTTGGCGCGGGTTATTTGCCGCTGGAGCGGCCAGCCCAGCAGCTTGATCCAACTGGAAGGTCATGGCCGCGAAGACCTGTTTGCCGACCTCGACCTGTCGCGCACTGTGGGCTGGTTTACCAGCCTGTTCCCGGTGCAATTGACCCCGAGTGCTGATCTGGGTGACTCGATCAAGTCGATCAAGGAGCAACTGCGCAGCGTGCCGGACAAAGGCGTGGGCTATGGCCTGCTGCGCTATCTGGCAGGTGAGGGCGTGGCTGAACAACTGGCCAGCCTGGCGACGCCACGCATTACCTTCAACTACCTGGGCCAGTTTGATCGCCAGTTCGATGACACCGCGATGTTTGCCCCGGCCGCTGAAAGCGCCGGGCTGGCGCAGGACGAAAATGCGCCACTGGCCAACTGGCTGAGCATCGAAGGGCAGGTGTATGGCGGTGAACTCAACCTGCAATGGACCTACAGCCACGAGATGTTTGATGACGCCACTGTGCAGGCATTGGTGGACGATTATCGGGGCGAACTGACGGCACTGATTGCCCATTGCGTCAACAGCGAGCAGGGCGGCATGACCCCGTCGGACTTCCCGCTGGCACAACTGACCCAGGCGCAACTGGACGCCCTCAAAGTTCCGGCCAGTGCCATCGAAGACATCTACCCGCTATCGCCGATGCAGCAGGGCTTGCTGGTGCACACCTTGCTCGAGCCCGGCTCGGGCATTTACTACATGCAAGACCGTTACATCATCGACAGCGAAATCGACCTGCCACGCTTTACCGCAGCCTGGCACGCGGTGGTGCAGCGTCATGACGCGTTGCGCGCTTCGTTCAGCCTCGACGATGACGGCCAGATGCTGCAAATCATCCACCGCGATGCTGCGCCCAACGTGCAAGTGCACGACTGGACGGATCGCCCCGAGGGCGAACACGAAGCGGCGTTGCAAACGTTGCTGGCCGAAGATCGGGCCCAAGGCTTTGACCTGCTCAACTCGCCGCCTTTCAGCCTGCGCCTGATCCGTCGCAGCGCCGGGCATTACTGGTTCATCCTCAGCAACCACCACATCCTGATTGATGCCTGGTGCCGCTCGCTGTTGCTGCAAGACTTCTTTGCCCTGTACAGCGGCCAGCGCAGCCTGCCGCCCGCGGCGCGGTATCGCGACTTTATTGAATGGCTGCAAGCCCAGGGCGAGCGCGAGGCTCTGCAGGCCTGGAGCGCTGAACTGGCCGGGTTTGAACAGCCGACGCCATTGCCCTTTGACCGTGCCGTGCGCCGTCAGGGCGGGTTCTCGCAGATCGGTGATTGCTATGCCGACTTGGAGGTCAGCCAGGGCCGCGCCTTGCGCGAACTGGCCCAGCGTTACCACGTGACCGTCAACACCCTGACCCAAGCTGCCTGGGCGCTGGTGTTGCAGCGCTACAGCGGGCTCGACGAAGTGCTGTTTGGCGTCACCGTGGCCGGGCGCCCGGTCAACCGCCCGGAAATGCAAGACACGGTTGGCCTGTTCATCAACAGCATCCCGCTGCGCATGCGTTTGCCGCAGGCAGGGCAGCGGGTCAGCGTGCGCGAGTGGCTGCAAGGGGTGTTTGCGCATAACCTGGCGCTGCGTGAACACGAACATTTGCCGCTGTTGAGCATTCAGGCGTGCAGTGCGCTGGACAAAGGCCAGCCGATTTTCGACAGCCTGTTTGTCTATGAAAACGCCCCGGTGGAAAGCGCGGTGGTCAGCGGCGCCGAGCAGATCAGCGCCAAGTCCGACAGCGCGCGGACCCACACCAACTACCCGATGACCGTGGTGGTGTACCCCGGCGATGCGCTGGGCTTGCACCTGTCGTACGACAAACGCTTTTTTGATGAGGCCACGGTTGAGCGTTTGTTGGCTGACTTCAAGCGCTTGTTGTTGGCGATTGGCGAGCACGCCGAAGGCAACGTTGCCGACCTGCCGTTGGTGGAGGCTGGCGAGCGTGAGCAGTTGTTGCAAGCGGGCAACCAGACCGCCCGCGATTACCCGTTGGCGCAGGGTTATGTGCGGCTGTTTGAAGCGCAGCTGGCGGCGCACCCGGAGCAGGTGGTTGCCACGTGCCTGGACCAGCGCTGGACCTACCAGGCGCTGGATCAAAGGGCGAACCGGCTCGGCCATGCGCTGTTGGCGGCGGGTGTCACTGTTGACCAGCCTGTGGCCTTGCTGGCCGAGCGCAGCCTCGAACTGCTGGGCATGATGCTGGGTACCTTCAAGGCCGGGGCGGGCTACTTGCCCCTCGACCCGCACTTGCCGACCAAGCGCCTGTTGGCGTTGCTGCAACTGGGGCGCGTGCCGTTGCTGGTGGCCAGTGCGGCGTGCCGTGAACAGGCCGAGCGCGTGCTGGCATTGCTCAGCCCGGCGCAGCGCCCGCCCTTGCTGGTGTGGGAGGACGTGCAAGGCGCCGGGTATTGCAGCACTTCACCGGGCATCTACATCGCGCCCAACAACCTGGCCTATGTGATATTCACCTCGGGCTCCACCGGCACGCCAAAAGGGGTGATGGTCGAGCAGGCCGGGATGCTGAATAACCAACTGAGCAAACAACCGTATCTGCACCTGAGTGCGGCGGACGTGATCGCCCAGACGGCGTCGCAGAGTTTTGATATTTCGGTGTGGCAGTTCCTCGCGGCGCCTTTGTTTGGTGCGCAAGTCGACATCGTGCCCAACGCCATCGCCCATGATCCGGCTGCGTTGCTGACGCATGTGGCCGCACGCGGGATCACTGTGCTCGAAAGCGTGCCGTCGCTGATCCAGAGCCTGCTCGACGAGCCCGAGGGTTCGCTGGCTGCGCTGCGCTGGATGCTGCCCACCGGCGAAGCCATGCCCCCGGAGCTGGCGCGCCGCTGGTTGCAGCGTTATCCGCAGATTGGTCTGGTCAACGCCTATGGCCCGGCGGAATGCTCGGACGACGTGGCGCTGTTCCGTGTTGACGCGGCATCGGCCCAAGGCGCGTATTTGCCGATTGGCCTGGCCACCGACAACAACCGTTTGTATGTGCTGGATGGCGACTTGCAGCCAGTGCCGACCGGTGTGGTCGGTGAGTTGTACGTGGCCGGTACGGGCGTGGGCCGTGGGTATTTTGCCGACCCGCTGCGCAGCGCGGCGGTGTTTTTGCCTGACCCTTACGCCGCCAGGGCGGGCGAGCGCCTGTATCGCACCGGCGACCTGGCCCGGCGGCGCCCGGACGGCCAACTGGAATACGTGGGTCGTATCGACCAGCAAGTCAAAGTGCGCGGCTTCCGTATTGAACTGGGTGAAATCGAGTCGCGTCTGCGTGACCTGGCTGACGTGCGTGAAGCCGCCGTGGTCGTGCAGGACAGCCCGACCGGCAAGGCGCTGGTGGCCTTTGTGGTGGCCGACGATGAAGCGAGTGCCTGGAGCGAATGGCGCGAAACCTTGAAGGCTGCGCTCAAGGCGCAACTGCCGGACTACATGGTGCCGCTGCACTGGGTTCAATTGCAGGGCTTGCCACTCAATGCCAACGGCAAGGTCGACCGCAAGGCGCTGCCCCAGGCCCAAGCGGCTGACTGGCAGCGCGAGGTGATTGCGCCCCACGCCGGGATCGAAAGCCGTATTGCCGCAATCTGGCAAGAGGTGCTCAAACTTGAGGCGGTCAGCCGCGACGACAACTTCTTTGAACTGGGCGGCCATTCGCTGCTGGTGGCACAAGTGGTGTCTCGGGTGCGCCAGCAGCTCGGCATCGAACTGGCGCTGAGCAGCTTGTTTGAAAGCAGCGTGCTCAGCGATTTCGCTGCCCGTTGCGCCTCACAGCCGCAAACCCTCAGTCAGCCGCCATTGCGCCCGCGTGCGCCCGGTCAGCCCGGCGTGTTGTCGTATGCGCAGCAGCGCCAATGGCTGCTCTGGCAGCTCGACCCGCACAGCGCCGCGTACAACATTCCGGCGGCGCTGCGGCTTAAAGGCTCATTCGATCGCGAGGCCTTGCTACGCAGCTTCAACGCCCTGCAACAACGCCACGAAACCTTGCGCACCACCTTTGTTCAGGACGGTGACCAGGCCCGTGGCGTGCTGCACGCAAGTTTGCCGCTGGCGCTGCGTGAATTAACCCTCGATCAGCCATCAGCCGCGCAGATTGACACCCAAGTGGCCGAAGAAATGCGTCAGCCCTTCGACCTGCGCACGGGGCCGTTGCTGCGCGTGTTGCTGCTCAAGGTGGCGGCCGATGAGCACGTGCTCGTGCTGACCGTGCATCACATTGCCGCTGACGGTTGGTCGATGCAGGTGATGGTCGATGAATTCATTCAGTTGTACCTGGGCCATGAACTGCCGCCCTTGGCCGTGAGCTACGCCGATTACGCCGCCTGGCAGCGCGACGGACTGCAAGCTGGCGAGGGCGAGCGCCAGTTGAACGCCTGGCGTGAGCAACTCGGCAGCCAGCATGCGCCACTTGAACTGCCCAGCGAGCTGGTTCGCCCGGCGATCCGCAGCGAGCGGGGGGCGCGAGTGGAGCTAGCCATTGAACCGTCATTGGCGGGCGCGCTGCGGGAGTTGGCGCAACAGCACAATGTGACGCTGTTTATGCTGCTGCTGGCCAGTTATCAAACCTTGTTGCATCGCTACAGCGGTCAGTCGGCGATCAATGTCGGGGTGCCGAATGCCGGGCGTGGGCAACTCGAAACGGAAGGCCTGATCGGCTTCTTTATCAACACCCAGGTGCTGCGCAGCGAGATCGACGGTCAGCAAACGTTTGCCAGCCTGTTGCAACAGGTCAAGCGCAACGCCCTGTGGGCGCAAGCGCATCAAGACCTGCCGTTTGAACAACTGGTGGACGCGTTGCAGCCGCAGCGCAGCCTGAGCCACAGCCCGCTGTTTCAAGTGCTGTTCAACCATCAGCGGCAGATCGGCGAGAGCGTCGAGCGGCAACTGCCGGGTCTGAGCATTGAGCGCATGGACTGGCAGCAGCACACGGCGCAGTTCGATCTAGCGCTGGACACCGAAGAACAGGGCGAGCGCTTGCACGCCAGCCTGACCTACGCCTGCGATGTGTATGACGCCGCGACCATTGAGCGCTTGGCCGGGCACTGGCTGAACCTGCTGCGCGCGGTGGTGCAGGCGCCGCAGCAGCGTATTGCTGAATTGGCCATGCTGGGTCCGGACGAGCAACAGGCGTTGCTGACGCAGTGGAACCCGCAGGTTGACGTGCAGCCTGCCGGGCCAACCCTGCATCAACTGTTCGAGGCGCAAGCCGCCTTGCACCCGCATGCTCTGGCGCTGCGCTGTGGGGAGGATTCGCTGACCTATGCAGCGCTCAACGCCCAGGCCAATCGCCTGGCCCGCAAACTGCGCGAGCGCGGTGTCGGCCCGGAAGTACGGGTCGGCATTGCCACTGAGCGGGCCGTGGTGCTGGTGGTCGGGGTGCTGGCGATTCTCAAGGCCGGGGGCGCGTATGTGCCACTCGATCCGCAATACCCCGCCGAGCGCCTGAGCTACATGATCGATGACAGCGGCATTCAGTTATTGCTGACCCAGGAGCACCTGCTGGAAAACCTGCCGCCGCGGGTCGGCGTGCAGGCTCTATGTCTGGAACATGTGCAGTGGGAGGCGTTCAGCGCCGACAATCTGCTCAACCTTACCCAGCCCGACAACCTGGCGTATGTGATCTACACCTCGGGTTCCACCGGGCGCCCGAAAGGGGCGTTGCTGAGCCATGCCAACGTCAGCCGTTTGCTCAGCGCCACCGCCGATGAGTTTGCCTTTGGTCCGAGTGATGTGTGGACGCTGTTCCATTCCTATGCGTTCGATTTCTCGGTGTGGGAGCTGTTCGGCGCGCTGTGCACCGGCGGGCGTCTGGTGATCGTGCCGTACTTTATCAGCCGCGAGCCGCAGGCGTTCCATCAGTTGCTCTGCGATGAGCAGGTCACGGTGCTCAACCAGACCCCGACGGCGTTCCGGCAATTGCTGCCCATTGTCTGCAACAGCTCGCAAACCCTGGCCTTGCGCTGGGTGATCTTTGGTGGCGAAGCCCTCGATGTGGCGAGCTTGCGCCCGTGGTACGCGCGCTTTAGCGATACGCCCACCACGTTGGTCAACATGTACGGCATCACCGAAACCACGGTGCATGTGACCTGGCGCGCCCTGAGCGCACAAGACCTCGATGCCAAGGTACAAAGTCCGATCGGCCGGCCCATCAGCGACCTCAGCTGGTATTTGCTCGACAGCCAGTTGCAACCCGTTGCGCCAGGCTGCGCCGGTGAGTTGTACATCGCTGGGGCCGGTCTGGCCCGTGGCTACCATGGCCGCGCCGGGCTCACCGCCGAGCGTTTTGTGCCCAGCCCGTTTGCGCCGGGCGTGCGCCTGTACCGCAGCGGCGACCTGGCCCGCCAGCGCGCTGACGGCAACATCGACTACCTGGGGCGGATCGACCAGCAAGTGAAGATTCGCGGCTTCCGTATCGAACTGGGCGAAATCGAAACCTGCCTCAAGCAGCAAGTGGGCGTGAGCGATGCAGTGCTGAGCGTGCATCAAGGCCTGCTCTGCGCCTATGTGGTGGCCGAGCAGACGCCAATCGATCCGTTGGCGTGGCGCGAGCAATTGCGCACCGCGCTCAAGGTCGATTTGCCGGATTACATGGTGCCGAGCCATTGGCTGCTGCTGGAGGCCCTGCCGCTGACCGGTAACGGCAAGCTCGATCGCAAGGCGTTGCCATTGCCTGACGCCGAGCACTGGCAGCGCCCTTACAGCGCCCCGGTGGGCGAGCTGGAAACCAGGCTGGCAACGATCTGGGCCCAGGTGCTGGAAGTGGAGCGGGTAGGGCGCCACGACAACTTCTTTGAATTGGGCGGGCACTCGCTGCTCGCAGCCCAGGCCAACGCCCGGGTCGAACTGGAACTGGGCCTTGAAGTGGCGCTGCGCGCGCTGTTCGAAACCCCCGACCTGCACGCCTATGCCGCCTTGGTACAGGCCCACACGCCTGCGGATAACGATGTTCGTCTGAGCGCACTTGAGTCGCTGCTCGACGAGATGGAGATCAACTGATGGAACACTCTACCGCCTGGCGTATTGCCAACCGCTTCGCCAGCCTTGCCCCACAGCAGCGCCGAGAGTTCTTGCACAAGATGCAAGAGCAGGGCGTGAGTTTCGGCCAGTTGCCGATCCCGCAGACCGCATCGCCAGACGCACCCTGCGCGCTGTCCTATGCCCAGCAACGGCAATGGTTTTTGTGGCAGCTTGACCCGCAGAGCGCCGCGTACCACATCCCGGCCGCCTTGCGTTTGCGCGGCGAGCTGAACGTGGCGGCGTTGCAGCACAGTTTTGATGCCCTGCTGGAGCGCCATCACAGCTTGCGTAGGGTCTTTGTCTGTGGGAGCGGGCTTGCTCGCGATGCAGACAACGCGGAGTTTCTGGACAACAGCGGTGATGCTATCGCGAGCAAGCCCGCTCCCACAGATTCAGCAATGCTGTTGACCCGCCACGACCTGCGCGATCAGCCGCCATCCGAACGCCTGAACCTGGCGCTGCGCCTGGTCGAGCAGGACATCGCGCAACCGTTCGATCTGCAACACGGGCCGTTGCTGCGGGTGAGCCTGTTGCAACTGGACGCGCAGGATCATGTGCTGGTGCTGACCTTGCACCACATCGTGGCTGATGGTTGGTCGATGGGCGTGCTGGTCGACGAGTTTTCACAGTTGTATGCCGCCCATGCCCAAGGCAAAACCCTGGAGTTGCCCGCGCTGGCGATTCAGTACGTCGACTACGCCCTGTGGCAAAGGCGCTGGATGGAGGCCGGGGAGCTGGAGCGGCAACTGGACTGGTGGCGCGGGCAACTGGGCAGCGAGCAACCGGTGCTGGAGTTGCCCAGCGACCGCTCACGCCCTGTGCAGCCAAGCCAGCACGGCGCGCGACTGGATTTCGCGCTGCCAGCCGAGTTGGCCAAAGGCCTGCTGAGCCTGGCCAGGCAGCGCGGGGTGACGCCGTTTATGCTCTTGCTGGCCAGTTTTCAAGTGCTGTTGCACCGCTACAGCGGCCAGCAGGATGTGCGTATCGGTGTGCCGGTGGCCAACCGCACGCGCGCGGAAACCCGTGGCCTGATCGGTTTTTTCGTCAATACCCAGGTGCTGCGGGCCGAGCTGGACGGGCGCATGCCGTTCAGCCAATTGCTGAGCCAGACCCGCGACCGCGCACTGGATGCCCAGGGTTATCAGGACGTGCCCTTCGAGCGGCTGGTCAATGCCTTGCAGGGCGAGCGCAGCCTGAGCCACAGCCCCTTATTTCAAGTGATGTTCAACCACCAGCAAAGCCGCCCCGGCGCACTGCGCGGGATGCTCGCCGGCTTGCAGGTCGAGAGCCTGGAATGGCAGGGCCGCACCGCTCAGTTTGATCTGCAACTCGATACCCATGAAGAAGGCGAGCACCTGCTGGCCAGCCTGACTTATGCCTCCGACCTGTTTGATGCCCCGCGCATCGAAGCCATGGCCGCGCATTGGCGCACCCTGCTGGAAGGGGTAGTGGCGAACCCTGAGTGCGCGATCAGCGAGCTGCCGATGCTCAGCGCCCATGAAATAGAGGCCACGCTGTATGGCCTGAATGCCACGCAGCAGCACTATCCCGGCCCCGCCTGCGTGCACCAGCACATCGAAGCGCAAGCGGCTGCCACACCGGAGGCTTGTGCGCTGGTGTTTGCCGGGCAGTCGTTGAGTTATCGCGAACTCAATCAGCGCGCCAACCGCCTGGCGCATCAGTTGCGCGAGAGCGGAGTGGGCCCGGAAGTGCGCGTGGGCGTGGCCTGCGAGCGTTCGCTGGAGCTGGTGATTGGCTTGCTGGCGATTCTCAAGGCCGGGGGCGCTTACGTGCCGCTCGACCCCGAATACCCGGCTGAACGCCTTGCCTACATGTTTGAAGACAGCGGCATCAGTTTGCTGCTGACCCAGGCGCACGTGCAGATGGCGTTGCCGCCACACATCCCCGTCATGATCCTGGACCCCACTGTAGGTGCGAGCTTGCCTCGCGATCTTTCAAACGATCACGAGCGCGCTGAAAACCTGACTAACCTGGCGCATCCCGAGAGTCTGGCCTACGTGATCTACACCTCGGGCTCCACCGGTCGCCCCAAAGGCGCTGGCAACAGCCATGGTGCGTTGTACAACCGGCTGGCGTGGATGCAACAGGCTTATGGCCTTAGCGCTGCTGACCGGGTCTTGCAGAAAACCCCGTTCAGTTTTGACGTGTCGGTGTGGGAGTTTTTCTGGCCGCTGATGCACGGCGCGACCCTGGTGGTCGCCGCGCCCGGTGCGCACCGCGACCCGCAGCAACTGGCGCAACTGATCGTCGAGCAGAGGATTACCACCCTGCATTTTGTGCCGTCGATGCTGCAAGCCTTCATCAACAGCGACGAGGCCGCGCAGTGCCGCTCGCTGCGGCGAATTGTGTGCAGCGGCGAGGCGCTGCCGATTGCCTTGCAACGCCAGACAATGCGCGTCCTGCCTAAGGCGGCGTTGTACAACTTGTACGGGCCGACCGAAGCGGCCATCGACGTAACCCACTGGACGTGCCTTGAAGAACAGCGCGACAGCGTGCCGATCGGGCGGCCGATTGCCAACCTGCGTACCTATGTCCTAAGCCCGGAATTGTTGCCCTTGCCGACCGGCGCCATTGGCGAGTTGTACCTGGCGGGCGCGGGCTTGGCCCGGGGCTACCATGCGCGCCCGGCATTGACGGCCGAGCGCTTTGTGGTCGACCCGTTTGGCAGTGGCGAACCGCTGTACCGCACTGGCGACCTGGCGCGTTATCGCGCTGACGGTGCTATCGAGTACTGCGGCCGGATCGACCATCAGGTGAAAATTCGCGGCCTGCGCATCGAGCTGGGCGAGATCGAAGCGCGCCTGCAAGAACACCCGCAGGTTCAGGAAGCGGTGGTGCTGGCGCTGGATAACCAGTTGGTGGCGTATCTGGTGCCCAGCGACGTGGCGCTGCTGGAACACCCCGAAGCGCAAACCGTCTGGCGTGACACCCTGAAAGCCCATGTACTGCTGAGCCTGCCCGATTACATGGTGCCGACGCAGTTGCTGTTGATCGAGCGCATGCCGCTGAGCCCCAACGGCAAGCTGGAACGCAAATTGTTGCCGGCGCCGCAGGCCAGTGTCAGCCAGCGGGTTTTCGAGGCACCACGCAGCGACAACGAGCGCCAGTTGGCAGCGATTTGGCAAGCCGTGCTGGGGCTTGAGCAGGTCGGCCGTCAGGACAACTTTTTTGAGCTGGGCGGCGACTCGATCATCTCGATTCAGGTGGTCAGCCGGGCGCGGCGTGCCGGGTTGCGCTTGCAGCCGCGTGACCTGTTTCAACAGCCGACCTTGCAGGCGCTGGCCGCTGTGGCAAGCCCGTTACAGGTCGCACACATCCCTCAAGGGCCGGTGGAGGGCACGCAAACACTGACCCCGGTGCAGCAGTGGTTCTTTGCCAATCAAACCGAGCAGCCCCAGCACTGGAACCAGTCGGTGCTGCTGGACGTGCGCGAGCCGCTGGACTTGCTGCGCCTGCAAACCGCCTTGCAGCAGGTGTTGGCCCAGCACGATGCGTTGCGTTTGCAGTTCCGCGAGCAGGCCGGGCAATGGACGGCGCGCTATGTGCCGCTGGACAGCAGCGCGGCCACCGATTTGCTGTGGACCGCCCAAGTGCAAAGTAGCGAGGCGTTACAAGCCTTGTGCGACGAGGCGCAGCGCAGTTTGTCGCTGCACGACGGGCCGCTGCTGCGCGCGGTGTTGATCGACCACGAGCAAGGCGCGCAGCGTTTGTTGCTGGTGATTCACCACTTGGTGGTGGACGGCGTGTCGTGGCGGGTCTTGCTTGAAGACTTGCAGGCGGCCTACGCCGGGCAAGCACTGGCAGAAAAAACCAGCGCCTTGCAAGACTGGGCCCGGCAGTTGTCGGCCTATGCGCAAAGCCCGGCATTGATGGTAGAACGCGACAGCTGGTTGCAGCAGTTGCAAGGCGCCAGCGCCCGGTTGCCCCATGCCCGCATGGAGGCCAGCCAGGCGTTGCGCTATCGCCAGGTGGTGAGCCTGGGCCTGGACCGGGAGCAGACCCGGCACTTACTGCAACAGGCGCCTGCGGCGTATCGCACGCAGATCAATGACCTGCTGCTGACCGCGCTGGCCCGTGCCCTGTGCGAATGGACCGGCGATTCGACGGCCTTGATCCAGCTGGAAGGCCACGGCCGTGAAGACCTGTTTGCGGACATCGACCTGACCCGCACGGTGGGGTGGTTCACCAGCCTGTTCCCGGTCAAGTTGACCCCTGCCGCGGGCATGGCCGAGTCAATCAAAGCGATCAAGCAGCAACTGCGTGAGGTGCCGGGCAAGGGCTTGGGCTTTGGGCTGTTGCGCTACCAGGGCGATGCCCAGACCCAAGCCAGCCTCGCGGCCTTGCCGCAGGCGCGGGTGACGTTCAACTACCTGGGCCAGTTTGACCAGAGCTTTAACGACGACGGGTTATTCGTCCCGGCTCAAGAGGCCAGCGGCGCGGCGCAGAGCCTGGATTCGCCGTTGGCCAACTGGTTGTCGGTCGACGGCCAGGTGTATGGCGGTGAATTGAAGCTGGACCTGAGCTTTAGCCAGGAATGCTTCGACATGGCAGATATCGAGGCCCTGGCCTCAAGCTTTAAGGCCCAGTTGCAGGCGCTGATTGAGCATTGCCTGAACCCGCAGCACAGCGGCGTGACCCCGGCGGATTTTGCGCTGGCTAACCTGACCCAGGCGCAACTTGACCTGCTGCCCGTGCCGCCACGGCAGATAGAAGACCTGTATCCGCTGTCACCGATGCAGCGCGGTTTGCTGTTCCACAGCCTGTACGAGCTCCAGGCCGGAGCCTACGTCAACCAGCTCAGCGTCGCGGCGAGCGGGCTGGACGCCACCCGCTTGGCGCAGGCGTGGCAGGCGACGCTGGATGCACACCCGATTTTGCGCAGTGGTTTCCATTGGCCCCAGGGCGCCAGTGAGCCGGTGCAGGTGGTGCAGCGGGCGCTGGAGT
>NZ_WIVR01000089.1:0-15082 GCF_009600525.1 Pseudomonas sp. FSL R10-1350 | reverse complement strand
GCCCCGGAGCCGGTGATCGAACCGGTGGCGGCGGTGGTTGAGCCCGTGCGCGTTGAGCCAGCCCCGGCTGCGCCAAAGCCTGCGGCAGCGGGCAAAAAGAAGGCCTGGCTGATCCCGTTGATCATCGCCCTGCTGGCAATCATCGCCGCCGGGGTCTTTTTCTGGCTCAAGAATCCGGCAACCGACACCGTCGCAAGCCCGGCCCCAACGCCTGCCCCGCTGCCGACGGGCGCCGAAGCCTGCACGCTGGAAAGCATGAGCACATTGCCTGAGCTGACCTTTGTTCAGACCTGCATCAAAAAGTCGCCGGGCAGCGCCGAGCTGCTGGAAATCATCAACGTCGCCAAGGCCAATAACCATTGCGGCATTGCCCAGCGCCTGTACGCCAACCGTGCGCAAGCCGGGGACATGCAAATCGCGACCGCCTACGCCCATGAGTACGATCCGAAATTCCATCAGGCCAGCCAATGCTTTGTTGAGCCTGACAAGGCGACGGCTGCGTACTGGTACGAAACCATCCTCAGCCACGAGCCTGAGAATGCTGAAGCCAAGGCGCGTTTTGAGGAGTTGAAACCGTGAGCCGTTTTGCATTGGCTGCCAGCACCTTGTTGGCGTTGTGCATGGGCAGTTCGCTGGCCCTCGCGGACGACAAGCCGCTGATTCAGGAAGGCAAGAAAACCCTGTTTCAGCGCGTGCTGACCACGCCGGGCTGCACACTCAGCAGCAGCGCGGGCGGTGCGCCAGGCGCCGCGCAGCCTACGTTCAGCCGTTTTTACGTGTACGAGCGCGCCCAGGCGGCGAATGCCGAGTGGCTCAAGGTCGGCCCGGACAGCTTTGGCAAAACGGTGGGCTGGCTGCCCGCAGCGTGTACCACTGACTGGAAAATGCAGCTCACGCTGGCCTTCACCAACCCGGCCAACCGTGACCGGCTGATGTTCTTCAAAGACCGCGCCACCCTGGAAGGCATCCTCGATGCGCCAGACCCGGTGAGCAAGGTCGCGCCACTGCGGGCCAAGCTCAAGCAAGGCACGCTGGCACCCGGCGTGCTGGCCCAAGAGCCGGAATACTTTGTCGACCTGCACAAGCAGTTCTACCTGCTGCCGGTGCTGAGCGGTGAAGAAGTGATGACCGAAGAAGGCTTTCGCACGCGCCTGCTCAATGTCGCGTCGGTGAGCAAGGCAGACGACAAAGCCCAGCCAGCTGGCGCCGCCGCAACACCCGATGCGGGTGCGGCCAAGGCTGGTCAGTTGAAGGAATTCAGCGCTGCGGTGGTGTTCGTGATCGATTCCACGATCTCCATGGACCCGTACATCGAGCGCACCCGCGAAGCGATTCGCAAGGTCTACAAACAGATCGAAAACGAGAACCTGGGCAATCAGGTCAAGTTCGGTCTGGTCGCATTTCGCTCCAACACCAAGGCCGTGCCGGGCCTGGAATACGTGAGCAAAATGTACGCCGACCCGAACAAGGTCACCGGCAGCGAAGACTTCCTGGCCAAGGTGGCGGACCTCAAGCAGGCCAAAGTGTCGAGCAAGAGTTTCGATGAAGACGCCTACGCGGGCGTGATGCACAGCATCGACAAAGTCGACTGGTCGCAATTTGGCGCCCGTTACGTGGTGCTGATCACCGACGCCAGTGCGCTGGACGGTGATGACAAACTCAGCACCACCGGCATGAGCGCCGACCAGGTGCGGCTTGAAGCGGCCAACCCTGGCGTGGCGATTTACACCCTGCACTTGAAGACCCCGGCGGGCATCAAGGACCACGCCAAGGCTGAGAGCCAGTACCAGAACCTGTCGACCTATCCGGGCACCAATACCTCGCTGTACTACCCGGTCAACGCCGGTGACGTGCAGGCCTTTGGTCAAAAAGTAGACGCCCTGGCCAGCGCAATTACTTCACAGGTCAAAGCCGCCTACATGGGTGAAGACGCCATTGGCAGCGCGTTGAACGCCAAGCAGGACGTAACGCCTAAAGACCCGGCCCAGCAGAAAATGCTCGATGACGCCGCCTTGATCGGCCATGCCATGCAGCTGGCTTACCTGGGCGAAAAAACCAACAGCCAGGCACCACCGGTGTTTCAGGCCTGGATCACCGACCGCGACCTGATCAAGCAAAACATCCCGACCACGGATGTGCGGGTGTTGTTGACCAAGTCGCAACTCAGCGACTTGAGTGACGTGATGAAACAGATTCTGGATGCCGCCAACGAAGGCCTGATCTCACCGACCGAAATGTTTGATCGCCTGCGTGCGGTGGCCGCGACGATGGGCGCCGATCCGAATCAGTTGAAGCAGAACGGCAACGCCAAGCTGGCGCAAATGGGCGTGCTCGGTGAGTACCTCGAAGACCTGCCGTACCAAAGCGAAGTGCTCAACCTGGACGAAGAAACCTGGAAAAGCTGGGACGGTCTGGCGCAAGAGAAATTCATTCGTAACCTGAGCACCAAGCTGCGCCACTACCAGCGTTACAACGCTGACGTGGACCGTTGGGTGGCCTTGGCCAATGACAGCGACGCGCGGGACAACGTGTACCCGGTGCCGCTGGAAATGATGCCTTAACGAGACGCCCATGCTCGATATCCAGGACATGCTCGTGCGCCGTGGCAGCGGCGCTCAGGCGCACAGCGTGCGTTTGCCCGCGTTGCAGGTGAAAGCGGGAGAGATCCTGGCCATTACTGGCGAGAGCGGGTGTGGCAAAAGCACCTTGCTCGAAGCCATCGGTCTGTTGTTGCAACCTGTGGAATTGCGTCAGTTCACCCTCGGCCCAAGCCGGAACGAACCCCACGCCGCCCCGCTGGACATTGCCCGGTTACTGGCCAGCAACGACCAGCCCGGCCTTTCAGAGGTGCGTTCGAGGCACTTGGGTTTCATTCTGCAAAGTGGCGGCCTGCTGCCGTTTTTGAGCGTGCGCGACAACATCAGTTTGCCCCGGCGCTTGCTCGGCATGCCCGCTGCCAGCGAGCAGGTAGACCGCGCCGTTGACGCGCTGCGCCTTACGGGGTTGCTCGGTAAATTGCCGCAGGCCTTGTCGATTGGCGAACGCCAGCGCGTGGCCTGCGTGCGGGCCATCGCCCATGAACCGCAATTGCTGCTGGCCGATGAGCCCACGGCATCCCTCGACCCGCACAGCGCCCGGCGCTTGTTTGAATTGCTGTTGAGCCTGGTCAACGAATTGGGCTTGAGCGCACTGGTGGTGTCCCACGACTGGGCGCTGGTGCGTGACTTTGGTTTGCCGCGACTGGGGGCGATCAGTCGTCAGGGAGAAACTCGCTTTGAAGCCATGGATTAGCCGCCTCTGCCTGCTCGGCTCGCTGGCAGTCGAAGACCTCTGGCATGACCGCAAGGTGTCGTTTTGCATCGCCGCGTCGCTGGTGGCGGTGATCGCTCCGCTGTTGCTGCTGTTCGGGCTCAAGCACGGTGTAGTCAGCCAGTTGCAAAACGAGCTGCTCAGCGACCCGCGCAACCTTGAAGTGAAAATGCTCAGCAGCGGCAATTACGACACCGCGTGGATCGAGCGCTTGCGCCAGCAACCCGAGGTCGGTTTTGCCATTGGGCAAACCCGCTCGCTGAACACTCAGGCCGACTTGTTGATGGGCCTGCAACGCTTTGTCGAAAACGCCGAAATCATCCCTACGGATGCCCACGATCCGCTGCTGAATCTGGCGCAAAGCCGTTTGAGTGGCAACCAAGTGATCCTCAGCGCCCGTGCTGCGCAACGCTTGCAGGCCACGGTCGGCGACAGCGTGCGCTTGCGCGCGCCGCGTCGTCTGGACGGCATCAATGAGCGTGGCGAGTTGACTCTGGAGGTGGTGGCGGTACTTGATGCGGCCCGCTTTGGCCGCGCTGCCGGGTTTGTCGCACCGCCGTTGCTGCTTGAGCTGGAGCGCTTTCGCGATGGTTATCAGGTGCCCGCGTTTGGCCTGGACAGCGGTAAACCCCAGGTCGACCTCAAACCGCTGTATGCCCGTGCTCGCGTGTATGCCCGTGACATAGACAGCGTGGCGCCGCTGGAGCGTTGGCTGAACCAGCAGAACATCGAAACCTCCAGCCGCCTGGCGGAGATCGACAACGTAAAAGCTATCAACCATGTGCTGGGGCTGATTTTCGGCGTGATTGCCGGGGCGGCCTTGATCGGCTGCATCGCGTCGATGATCGGCGCGTTTCTGGCCAACATCGACCGCAAGCGCAAAAGCCTCGCGGTGCTGCGCCTGTTGGGCTTCAGCAGCCCGGCCGTGGCCGGTTTTGTCATCGCCCAGGCCATGCTTTTGAGCCTGGTCGGCTATGTCGGCGGGCTGGGGTTTTATGGCGTGGGCAGCCTGCTGTTTGACCACCTGCTGGGCAGCAGCCAGGCCACCGGCACATTTGTGTGTCACATCACGGTCTGGCACGGGCTGGCGGCCCTGCTGATCGCCTTGTTGGTCGCCGCACTGGTCGCCGTAATCGGCGCAGTGCGGGCCATCAGCATCCAACCTGCGGAGAGTTTGCGTGAGCTATAAACGTGTGCTGTTGCTCGCATCCCTGAGCTGTGGTTTTTGGCTCAACGCGTCGGCGGCGAGCTGGGACGAGAAGTTTTACAACCCGGCCCCTGACGCCAATGACGTGGTACTGCCGATGCCGTGCGACGGCGCGATGGTGTTTCGCAAGGTGTTCATCCCGGTCACCGGGCCGCTGGATGACTACCCGATCAACATCGGCCAGGACAGCGCCGAGTGGGGCTATGTCGAGCAGAAGCGCCCGACCTTTATCGCCGGTAGCTTTACAGGCGCCAAGGGTGACAAGTCGCGTTACTACCTCATGGCCAAGTACGAGATGAGCCAGTTGCAGTACCAGGCGCTGACCGACGAAACCTGCCCCACGCCGTCGAACAAACTGCGCTTGCCGCAGGTAGCGATCAGTTGGGTGCAGGCCATCGAGGCGGGCGACAAGTACAACCTGTGGTTGCGTAAAAACGCGGCCGCCAAACTGCCCAAGGAAGACGGTGCGCTGGGCTTTTTGCGCCTGCCGACTGAAACCGAGTGGGAATTCGCTGCCCGTGGCGGGCTGGAAGTGGGCGCGGCTGAATTCAGTGACACGCGCTACCCGATGCCAGAAGGCTTGAACGCCTATGAATGGTTCGGTGGTGCCCAGTCATCTAACGGAAAATTGCAACTGAGCGGCCTGCAAAAGCCCAATCCGCTGGGCCTGCACGACATGCTCGGTAACGCAGACGAGATGATGTTTGAGCCTTTTCGGCTGAACAAACTGGACCGCCAGCACGGCCAGGCAGGCGGCTATGTGGTGCGCGGCGGCAACTACCTGACCCCGCAAGCCGACTTGCGCACGTCGTTGCGCAAGGAAGAGCCGTACTACAACGCTGACGGCCAGGTGAAAAACAAAACTACCGGTCTGCGGCTGGTGATGGTGTCCCCGACCCTGACCTCGCGTGAGCGAGTGGGCAGCATCGAGCAGAGCTGGAAAAAGCTCGGCAGCGGCCCCCAGGAAGGCGAAAAAGGCACCGTGCAGGAACTCAACACGCTGGCCCAAGGGGTTGAAGACAAGGCCCTCAAAGAGAAGCTGCAAACCCTGGAAAACCAGTTGCGCGCCAGCAACCAGCAACAAGAAGAAACCCGCGATCAGGCGATCCGCGCGAGCCTCAATCTGGGAGCGTTCCTGTGTACCAAGATGCTCGATGACGGCCAGTACCTGGACTTCCTGCAGAAAAATTACAGCCTCAACTGCGAGTCCGAAGACAAGGACCCGAGCTGCGATATGCGCAAGGGCAAGCTCGATGAGCAGAAAGACCGCCTGCACAAGCTCAGCCGCTACTACGCCAGCAGCCTGGTGGAGTCAGCGTCCTTGTACGGCCAGCCGCTGCTGGAGGCGCAAGTGCCGGTGATGGAAGAAATCATCAGCCAGAACAAACAACTGCAAGAACTCAAACCGTATTTGCGCACTCATTGGGCTAATCAGAAGACCTACCTGCAAAAGCAGAAGATCGACACTGAGGCCTGGTTGAAGAGCTGCAAATCGGTCACCCCCTAAGCCCACTACATGCTTCAACAAGGAGAAATACGATGATTCGCAGCCTGTTGGCCTCTTCTCGATACCTGATGTCTTTCATGCTCATAGCCGGCGTGCTGTTGAGCGGCTGTGCGTCCACGGGCAGCAACTCGCTGGGCATGGGCGCTCCGGCGCCGGACCCGCGTTTGACCCAAGGCACGGATGCCCAATTCTTTAGCAAGTCGGGCTATCAGGCGTGTGCGATGGGCGCGGGCGCTGCGGTGCTGGCCTGTGTGCTGGGCAACCCCGGCAACAAGGCGGTGTGCATGATCGCGGCGGGTGTGGCCGCCTGTGGTGTGGCGATGGGGGCTAACTACTACGTTGATCAGCGTCGCAGCGAATATGCCGACACCAATCAGCGTTTGCAGAAGTACAACAGCGACGTGCAGCTGGACACGCAAAAAGTCGTGATGCGCACCGCCACTGCGCAGCAAGTTATTAACGATGACAAAGCGCAGGTTGAGCAGATCAAGCGCGATTTGGCGAGCAAGAAAATCAACCAGGCCCAGGCGCAAAAGCAGATCGCGAGCATCGACAGCAACATCGACCAACTGCGTCTTGAAGTTAAAAACATGCAGAGCAAAGTCACCGGCTACAACGAGGCCATGAAAGTTGAGCGCAGCCAGGGCGCCGGCCCTGAGATCCAGCAAATCGACGCCAACATCGCCAAGATGAACGAGAAAGTCGCCAGCCTGCAAAAAGAAGTCGATGGCTTGTACAGCCAGCGCTCCGCGATCACCTTGGGTTGAAGCCATGAACGTACGATTGTTAGGCGTGGTGGGGACGGTGTTGGCGTTGTCCGGTTGCGCCACCCAGCCGGGTGAGTGCGATGCCGGTAATCGTGACGCCGGTCTGTTCACCAAGGTGAACTGTGATGCGGGCGGTGGCTACCGTGCGCAGATTCAGCAAAACGAACTCGCATTGGCCCAGTCGCAGCAAGAAAACGCGATGTTCCATCAGGTCTACGAGGACATTGCCGCGCAACAAGCCGCCTCCCGGGCCAACCTGCAGGCGCAGCAACAGGCCCAGGCGACGTTGAACCAGTCGCTGAATAAATTGCTCGGCTCGCTCAAGGCGCGCACCGGCAACAAAGCCCAGGTACAGCAGCAGATCGCAGGTCTGGAGCAACAGCTCAAGGCCGCGCAGGTTGCACCGGTGAGCACCTCGTCCCCCTCGCAGGTGGCAGCCAAGCAGCAGGAACTCAAGGCGCTGCAAAAGAAAGTTAACCAGCTGCAATTCAGCCTCGGTTACGAGTAAGCCGTGCCGGCCAAACCGTCGGCGGCCCAGTGCCGCCGACACTGTTTTCAGGAACCCAAACGATGCAGCGCATTACTCGGGATGAGCACGCCAGCCCCACGGAGCCAGGCGCGCTGGAAGCTAAAATCGCGCTGATCCTCAAGCATTTCCCGCCGTCGGTGGCGAGCGTTTACGCGATCCCGCGGATCGGCAGCGGCCAAGTGCTGGAGTGGTGGAGCGAGCTGGGTGGCCAGCCCACACGTTTTCATGACTTGAGCGAGGCTCAGCAGGCGGCCTTGCTGGCGCGTTATCACCAGCGCCAAGCCAGCCTGGGCTTGTTGGCCGATGAGCTGGTTGCGCGCGGTGAGGCCGAGCAAGCGGCCAGTTTGCGCGGGTTGATTGGCCCGCCGGACCTCAACAACCTGTACAGCATCAACGGTGATCCGGTGGTGGTGCGTTGGGGCCTCAAGCCGCCTGCGCCTGCTGCGGTTACACCGCCCGCTGCTGGCCCGCGACCCGTGGTAGTGCGACGGCTGTGGCGCGGTTGGCCGTGGCTGTTTCTCGGGCTGTTGCTGTTGGGCCTGTTGCTGTGGGCGCTGTGGCATTGGCGATTGCCGCCGATGAACCTGTGGTCGAACTCAAGCAGCTACGCCTGCCGCGCCAAAGCGCCGAGCCATCAGGAGTTGCCGCCTGAGTTTGTGGTGATTCTGGACACGTCGGGCTCCATGAACCTCAACATCAACGCGACCAAAGCCGATGAAGACTGGTACTTCGGCACACGGCCGACACCGGACGATGACGACCCGCGTACGGTCAAAATCTTCAGCCCGAACACCCGTCTTGATGTGGCCAAGGCGTCGTTGTCCCGGATGATCAACAACCTGCACCCGGACATCGACACGCGGCTGATGACCTTCGCCGGGTGTTTTCAACAGCCGGATCATGGCGTGTTCACCGCGGCTCAGCGGCCACAACTGATTGCAGGTATCCAAGGGTTGCACGCTAACGAAGGCACGCCTTTGGCGGCCAGCCTGAAAAAAGCCGCGCGCAAGGTGGATGGTCGTGACCGGGATGCGGTGATTGTGATGTTCGTCGACGGCGACGATGGTTGTGATCAAAACGTGTGCAAAGTGGCGCAGGACATCGCCATTGAGCAGCCACGCTTGCACGTCAACGTGGTCAATATCGGCGACAGTTCGCTGTCCAACTGCATTGCTGAAAACACCGGCGGGAGCATTTACTCCAGCCGCAACGCCAGTGATTTGGCCGATGCGCTGCAAGCGGCAACGCAGGCGGTATCGGAGTGTGAGTAAACGAGGTTGCCGGATGTGTTCAAAGCATCCGGCTTCCATTGCGCCGATTGCGGGCTTATCAGTGCTGCAAGATCTTGGACAGAAAGCTGCGAGCGCGGTCTGAACGTGGCGCGCTGAAGAACTCTTCTGATTTCACATCTTCAATAATCTCGCCACCGTCCATGAACACGATGCGATCCGCCACTTTGCGGGCGAAGCCCATTTCGTGGGTGACGCACATCATGGTCATGCCCTCGCCCGCCAGTTCAACCATGACGTCCAGGACTTCGTTGACCATCTCCGGGTCCAGCGCTGAGGTTGGTTCATCGAAGAGCATGGCGATGGGGTCCATGGCCAGCGCCCGGGCAATGGCGACGCGCTGCTGCTGACCGCCCGACAACTGAATGGGGTACTTGTGGGCGTGGCTCTTGAGCCCTACCCGTTCGAGCAGCGCCATGCCTTTTTGGGTTGCCGCGTGGCGGTCTCGGCCCAAGACCTTGATTTGCGCCAGGTTGAGGTTGTCGATGATGCTCAGGTGCGGGAACAGTTCGAAATGCTGGAAGACCATTCCGACCTTGGCGCGCAACGTGGGCAAATCGACGCCCTTGCCGGTTACCGGCTGGTTCTCGATGAAGATATCGCCCTCTTGCACGGGCTCCAGGCCGTTGACGCATTTGATCAGGGTGCTCTTGCCTGAGCCGGAGGGGCCGCACACCACCACCACTTCACCGCGGGCAAGCTCAGTGGTGCAGTTCTTCAAAACCTGGAAGTTGCCGTACCATTTGCTCAGGTTGTTCATCTGGATCATGCGGTTTTCCCTACGTTTGTTTTCAGGCGTTTGCTCAGGCTGGACAGCAGGTAACAGATCACCAGATAGACCAAGGCAACGAACAGATACAGCTCGACCAGACGCCCGTCACGCTGCGCGAATTTGCTCGCGGCACCGGTGAAGTCGGCGATGGACAGCACGTACACCAGTGAGGTGTCTTGAAACAGAATGATGGTCTGGGTCAGCAACAGCGGCGCCATACGCCGCAGGGCTTGCGGCAGGATCACGTAGAACATTGCTTGCGTCGGGCGCAGGCCAAGGGCCGCCGCCGCTTGCTTCTGGCCGGGGCTGATGCTCTGAATGCCGCCGCGAATGATTTCGCTGTAGTACGCCGCCTCGAACATGCAGAACGTCACAAAGGCCGTAACCACCGGGCCGATCTGCACAGGGCGCTCAGTGCCGAAGGTCATTTGCAGTAATAGCGGCATCAAAAAGTAGAACCAGAAAATCACCAGCACCAGCGGGATGCTGCGCATGACCGTGACGTAACCCAGGGCAAAGCCACGCAGCACGCGGTTGTGCGACAGGCGCATGATGGCCAGCAAGGTGCCCGTGATGATGCCCACCGACATGGCGACAAAGGTCAGCAGCAAGGTGAATTTAAGGCCGTTCCACAGGGCGGGCATGGCCCGGACAATAACGCTCGGATCTAAATCAAACATGACTACCTCGTCGCGCCGCGAATGGTCAGGGAACGTTCGATATGGCCCATGACGAAGGTCACCAGCAGCGAAATGACCACATAAATCAGGGTCGCCGCGCTGAATGCCTCGAAGGTGTTGAACGAGTATTCGCTGATGTTGCGCGCTTGCGCGGTCAGCTCCATGAGGCCGATGGTCAGCGCCACCGATGAGTTCTTGAGGGTGTTCAGCGCCTCGGAGGTCAAAGGCGGGAAGACCACGCGGATCGCTTGTGGCAACAGCACTTGAAGGTACATCTGGTAGGGCCGCAGGCCCAACGCCAGCGCCGCACCGCGCTGCCCGTGCGCCACCGATTCAATGCCGGCCTTGAACAGCTCCGAAAGCTTGGCCGAGGTAAACAGGGTCAATGCCACCACCGCACTGAAAAACGACGGGTAGGGCAAATCCTGTTTGAGGTAATCCCCGGCTGAAACGGGTAATAACTCGGGCAGGACGAAGAAGCAGATGAACATCTGCACCAGCAGCGGAATATTGCGAAACACTTCGGTGTAGAGGTTGCACAGCCACACCACGGGGCGCAGCGTGGTGGTGCGCAGGGTGCCCACCAAACCACCGATCAAAAACGCCAGGATGAACGCAGCCAGTGTGGTGGCCAACGTCCAGCTGGTGCCGGTAATCAGCCAATGCAGATACGACGAAGACTCTCCGGGAGCGTGCTCCCAAAAAATACTCCAGTTCCAGTTGTAATCCATGAAGCACCAACCTTTGAAGGAGATAGAGGTCGTTGCACACTCTGCTCCCGGCCAACCAAGCGCCTCCTTGTCTTTGACTGGCTGGAATCAGAACGCTTGAGACGGTGGAATCAGACGCCGGTGTCGTTCGGGTGGGCGATGGCTTTTATCAAGGCATCACTCATCGGCAGGTTGATCACGATGTCTTTGGGCGGGATGGGTTTGAGGAACCATTTCGGATAAATCGTATCTATCTCGCCAGAGCTGTACAGCTGGCTCAAGACGCCATCGGCGAAGGTTTTGAACTGCGGGTCGTTCTTGCGAATGCCGATGGCATACGGTTCGGCAGACATAGGCTCGGGCAGCAATGTGTAAGCATCCGGGTTGCGGCTTTGCGCGATGGTGGCCATCAACTGCACGTCGTCGTTGATGTAAGCGACGGCGCGGCCGGTTTCCAGCATCAAGAAGGCTTCGCCGCTGTCCTTGGCGTTGAGGATCTTCAGGCCCAGGTCTTTTTCGCGGTTGAGGTTTTTGGTGATCCACTCGCCGCTGCCGCCGGTAATCACTACCACGGCCTTGCCTTTGAGGTCGGCAACACTGGTGAGCCCGGAGGCTTTCTTCACCGCATATTTGGCGCTGGCGACATAGCTGGTGAACAGGAAGCCGATTTGTTTTTGGCGCTCGACGGTGTTGGTGGTGACACCGCATTCCAGGTCAATGGTGCCGTTGATCAGCAGAGGCGTGCGGGTGGCTGCAACCACCGAGACGTACTGGGTCTTGAGGTTGGGTTCGCCGACTTTAACCTTGATCTGGTCCACGATCTTTTGGCACAGCTCGATGCTGTAGCCGATGGGTTGCTGGTCATCGTTCAGATAAGAAAAGGGCAAAGAGGCGTCACGGTACCCGAGAGTAACGGTGCCCGATTCCTTGATTTTTTTTAAGGTTCCGGTGAGGTCTTCAGCCTGAACAGCGGTGCACAGACAAGCACCGACAATAAGGGCAAGCAGCTTTTTCTTGTGATCGAACATGGGGATCTCCGACTATTTTTATGGCAGCTTTTGCACAGCAAAGGACGAAGGTTTTAGCGCAAGGCTGAAAGGGCTTCGTTGATACGGATGACAGCTTTTTTTATGTGGTCGCGAGAGGTCGCAAACGACAGCCGAAAGTACCCTGGCAGGCCAAAGGCCAAGCCCGGTACGACAGCGACTCCAGCTTGATCGAGCAGATACGCAGACAGTTCAACATCATCGCCAATGACTTGCCCTTGAGGGCTGACGCGGCCCAGCAACTGGCTGCATTCGGGGAAGGCATAAAACGCCCCGGCGGGCGCGTCGATACGCAAACCGGCACATTCACGCAGGCCTTCGACCAACAAGCGGCCCCGCTCGGCGTATTCGCGGGCGCTGCTGGCGACGAAGTCTTGCGGGCCGTCCAGCGCGGCGCGGGACGCTTCTTGAGAAATGGCACTTGCGCCTGAGGTGCTTTGCGACTGGATCTTGCTGACCGCCGCGATCAGCGCTTTGGGCCCTGCGGCGTAACCGATGCGCCAGCCCGTCATGGCATACGCCTTGGCCACGCCGTTGATCAACAAGGTGCGTTCGCGCAGTTGCGGGCATGCGGTGGCGAAGGAGACAAAGGGTTGGTCAGCCAGCAACACGTGCTCGTAAATCTCGTCAGACATCACCAATACATTGGGGAAGTCCTCCAGCACTTTGCCCAGGGCTTGCAGCTCGGCTTCGGTGTAAATGGCGCCGCTCGGATTGGACGGTGTGTTAAGGATCAGCCAGCGCGATTTGTCATTGAGTTGGTCGCGCAATGCCTGCGGGCTGAGCTTGAAGCCGACGTCGATGCCGCAGTGCACCACGCGTGGGGTGCCGCCATTGAGCGTGACAATATCGGAATAGGACACCCAGTACGGCGCCGGGATGATGACTTCGTCACCGGCTTCGAGGGTGGCCATGAACGTATTAAAAATCACCTGCTTGGCGCCGTTGCCGACACTGATCTCATCAACGCTGTAGGTCAGGCCGTTTTCGCGCTGCAGTTTGCGCGAGATCGCCTGGCGCAGGGCGAGCGTGCCTTGGGGGGCGGTGTAGCGGGTATGGCCGTCACGCATGGCCTGGCAGGCCGCGTCGATGATATGCGCAGGGGTGTCGAAGTCAGGTTCGCCCAGGCTCATGTCGACAATATCGCGGCCTTGGCTGGCTAATTCTTTGGCGCGCATGGAAATAACCATGCTGGGGGACGAAGAGATCTGTTTGACGCGCTGGCTTTCGAAACTCATGAAAATACCCGCCTGTTGTGGAGGTTCGTAGAGAGTCACTCTACGCCTACTATTGTTGTACGACATGGTATGACAACGAGATCTGTTTTCGCAATCGGCAATCTGCATTGAAATCAGGAAAAATACGAGCGTCTGCTGATTTATTTGAGGTGCGGTCTGAATGCCTTAAAAACTGAAGGGGATCCTCAAGGACGGGCAAACAACAGGACCTGTATAGTTAAGTGCGGGAGATTGAACGGGTGATAAAAGCGAGACGGCACTCGTGTTCTTGAGCGTTTCAAATTCATGTTGTACGATGACATACGACATCAGCACTGGCTGACGTCTTTCTGAAGCGTATTACTCAGGGTGTTCGAATAATGAATCCACAAGAACTGAAGTCCATCCTCTCGTCTGGCCTGCTGTCTTTTCCGCTCACCGATTTCAATGCTCAGGGTGATTTTCACCGTGAGGGCTACATCAAGCGCCTGGAATGGCTGGCCCCGTATGGCGCGTCTGCCCTGTTCGCGGCAGGCGGCACCGGTGAGTTTTTCTCCCTGGCGGCCAGCGAATACTCGCAAGTGATCAAAACCGCGGTAGACACCTGCGCCACCAGCGTGCCGATTCTGGCCGGTGTCGGCGGCTCTACTCGTCAAGCCATCGAATACGCGCAAGAAGCCGAACGCCTGGGCGCCAAAGGGCTGTTGCTACTGCCGCACTACCTGACCGAAGCCAGCCAGGACGGGGTAGCCGCCCACGTTGAGGCGGTGTGCAAGTCGGTAAACATCGGGGTAGTGGTCTACAACCGCAACGTTTGCCGCTTGACCGCGCCGCTGCTGGAGCGCCTGGCAGAACGCTGCCCGAATCTGATCGGCTACAAGGACGGCCTGGGCGACATCGAACTGATGGTCTCGATCCGCCGTCGCCTCGGCGACCGCTTCAGCTACCTCGGCGGTTTGCCGACGGCAGAAGTCTACGCCGCGGCTTACAGAGCGCTGGGCGTGCCGGTTTACTCTTCGGCGGTGTTCAACTTCATCCCGAAAACCGCGATGGAGTTCTACCACGCCATTGCCCGCGAAGATCACGACACCGTGGGCAAGCTCATCGACGACTTCTTCCTGCCGTACCTGGACATCCGCAACCGCAAAGCGGGCTACGCCGTGAGCATCGTCAAGGCCGGGGCGACCATTTCTGGCCACTGTGCAGGCCCGGTGCGCACCCCGCTGACCGATTTGTTGCCGGAAGAATATGAAGCACTGGCGGCGTTGATTCACAAGCAAGGCCCGCAGTAAGCGTTCAGTGCGCCTGTAGGAGCGAGCTTGTCTCGCGATCTTTTAAAAAATCAAAAGATCGCGAGGCGAGCTCGCTCCTACAGGGGGGTAACCGTCACATCCGGTATCCATTCCCCCGCCACCCTTGGCTCACGATTCGCGCAGGATGCGTGCTTTGCGAACTCAAGGAATGAGTCATGTCTCTGGCGATTGTGTATAGCCGCGCCCAAGTGGGCGTCGAGGCGCCCGTGGTGACGGTCGAAGCGCATCTGGCCAATGGGTTGCCCGCCCTGACCTTGGTCGGGCTGCCGGAAACCGCGGTCAAAGAAAGTAAAGACCGGGTCCGCAGCGCGATTATCAATTCCAGCCTGGAGTTTCCCGCGCGGCGTATCACCCTCAATCTGGCGCCCGCCGACCTGCCCAAGGACGGCGGGCGTTTTGATTTGGCCATCGCGCTGGGCATTCTGGCCGCCAGCGGGCAACTGCCCATCAAGGCGCTGGAGCAAGTGGAGTGTTTGGGTGAGTTGGCGTTGTCCGGAGCCATTCGGCCCGTGCAGGGCGTATTGCCTGCCGCATTGGCGGCGCGGGCGGCGGGCCGGGTTTTGGTGGTGCCGCTGGCGAACGCCGAGGAGGCATGCTTGGCCTCGGGGCTGACGGTGATCGCGGTCGAGCATTTGCTCCAAGCCGTGGCGCATTTTGCTGGCCGCGCGGTGATCGAACCCTATGTGGCCAGCGGCCTGCTGCACGTGAGCAAGCCGTATCCCGATTTGAGTGATGT